>JAGVPN010000418.1 GCA_020052215.1 Syntrophobacterales bacterium | reverse complement strand
CCCGGAGAGCGAAGTCCTCACCCTCATCGGCTCCAAGGAGGGCATCGCCCACCTGCCCCTGGGGATCAACAACCCCGAGGACATCAACCTCATGACCTCCCCCGGCTACCCGGTTTACCAGATGGGCACCCTGTTCGCCGGGGCTTATTGCCATTTCTTGCCCCTCACCCGGGAGAACCGCTTCCTGCCGGACCTGCACGCCATTGCGCCGCTGGTGGCCCGGGACGCCAAGGCCTTCTTTTTCAATTATCCCAACAATCCCACCGCGGCGGTGGCGGATCAAGAGTTCTTCGCCCGGGTGGTGGACTTCTGCCGGGAGCATAAGATTGTGGCGGTCCACGACGCCGCCTACACCGAATTGGCCTTCGACGGTTTCAAGCCCCCCAGTTTTCTGGAAACGCCCGGGGCTAAAGAGATCGGCATCGAGTTCCATTCGCTGTCCAAGACCTACAACATGACGGGGTGGCGCTTAGGCATGGCGGTGGGGAACCGGGAGGTTTTGGGCGCCCTGGGCAAGATCAAGAGCAACATTGACTCCGGGGTGTTTAATGCCATTCAGATTGCCGGCATCGCGGCTCTCGATTCGGATCAGAGCTGCGTCCGGGAAAATTGCGCCATTCTCCAGGAACGCCGGGACCTGCTGGTGGGCGGCCTGAAGAAATTGGGCTACGACGTGGAGCTGCCCCAGGCCACCTTTTACGTGTGGCTGGCGACGCCCCCGGGCCTGACCTCCATGGCCTTCACCACCCACCTGCTGGAAAAAGCCGGGATTGTCACCATCCCCGGCAACGGCCTGGGGGCCCCGGGCGAAGGCTATGTCCGCCTGGCCCTGACGGTGCCTAAGGAACGGATGGAGGAGGCCCTGGCCCGCCTGGCGCGGCTGGGCTGAGGGTATAGGCAGGATGGCATGGGGGAAGGGGTAGGGGCTTTTTCGTAAACGGCCCCTACCCTTACAAAAAATCACCCCCAACCCTTACCTAACCTTTATCGGTAATGCTCAGCCCCTTACAGGGGATTTTGCAGCCCTCTCATCAAGGTATGCCCTATGGGCGGTGGGCGAACCGGCCCTGGAAAAACTTTTAGCCCTCGGCGTTCACTTCCCCTGGGACAATGCTTGCACCCCACAACTAATGGACGATAGGTCAAACCGCAAAAACTGGCTGGAGCGAAACCCCAAGAAGATCATCTGCGCCATTGTGCTCCTGGCCATCGGCTGCCTGGCGATGGTGGCCGAAAAGCTCCTGGCCCGCCGGACCCATAATCTGATCAACCCCATCGGCATCAAACGCTCCATCAAACTGAGAGAGTTCAACCCCTTATATCGGGACGTCCTGGTGCCGGACGCCAACGCCCTGCGGATGTCCGACAGCCTGGAACCAAAAAAGTTTGTGCTCCGGGTGGACCGCCAGGGCTTTATCATGCCCTCCAAGATTCACGACCGCCCCGACCTGACCATCGCTTTTTTGGGCGGCTCCACCACCGAATGCACTTATGTGGACGAGGATAAGCGGTTTCCCTATCTGGCGGGGCGTCTCATCGAACAACAGACCAGCCTCAAGGTCAACTCCTACAATGCCGGGCGCAGCGGCAACAACACCCTGCACTGCCTCAATATCCTGCTGAACAAAGTGGTGAACCTCAAACCCGACATCGTGGTCCTGATGGAAAACATCAACGACCTGGCCATCCTGATGTACGAAAAGACCTATTGGAACACCAATCCCTCCCGGTCCCCCATCCAGGAGCGACTACCGACTTTCAAGACCGTGGGCCAGGACCTGCGGCAGACGTTTTATGCGGTTCGGGACCTGACCTTTCCCAACCTCGCCCGGGAATTGAAAAGGCTTTCCCCTTTCCGGGGCAAAGTCAAGGGAGATGAGTTTCAAAAGGTTCGCGGCCAGAAAATCACCATCGACCAGGATATGCTGGTCAGGGAATTTTCCCTGAATTTGCAAACTTTCATCAATATCTGCCGGGCCAGGGGAATCACCCCGGTGCTCATGACCCAGGCCAGCCGGCTGACGGATAACCCCGACCCGCTGATCAAAAAGATGATGCGGAGCCTGGAAGTTAGCCAGGGGATCACCTATGGGGAATTCAAGGGCGCCTTTGACCGGCTCAATCGCACCATCCGGGACGTGGGCGCCAAAAACCAGGTGCAGGTCATCGACCTGGCCGGAGAGATTCCCCCGGTTAAAGAAAATATCTGCGACGTGGCCCATTTCAATGACCGGGGCTCCAGGCTGGTGGCGGCGCGGATTGCCGTCGGCTTAGCCCCGGTGATCGCCTCCTTGCCGAAAAAGCCTTTATCCCGTAACTAAAAATAAGGTATGATTAATTCATGCCTTTGGGATTCGCCGCCATCACCGAACGGGCTCCGGTTATCGCCTACCTGGGGTTGGGGGCTAATTTGGGCGACCCCCGCCGGCAATTGTCCGAGGCGCTTAAACGCCTGAACGCCGCGGAAGAGGTGGAAGTGACCAGGGTGTCCACCTTCTACCGGAACCCGCCGCTGGGGCCAGCGAATCAACCCTGGTACGTCAATGCCGCGGCCCGGGTGCGCACCCGCCTGGGGCCGGAAGAGCTGTTGCGGTTGTTGCAGCAGGTGGAAGCGGCCATGGGGAGGGTGCGGGGCGAACACTGGGGACCCCGGCGCCTGGACCTGGACCTGCTGTTGTATAACGGGGAGGTGATCTTTGCCCCCAACCTGGTGGTGCCTCACCCGGAGATGCATCGGCGGGGCTTCGTGCTGGTCCCCCTGGCGGAGATCGCCCCCCAGGCCTGGCACCCGGTGCTGGGCAAGAGCGCCAGGGACCTGCTGTCCGAACTGAACCCCGCGGACCGGGCGGCAGTGCAGCCTCTTGCCGCAGATTGAGGACAAGACCCGATGTTTCGATTACTGCTTGGTCTGGGCCTGGGATATCTCGGTTATGTAATCATCAAGCAGGTGGCCAGGTCTCTGGGCCTCTGGCCCCAGGCGCCCAAGCCTTTGGATAAAGAAGGAGAGCCGGATGTCCTGGTCCAGGACCCGGTGTGCAAAACTTTTATCCCCCGGCGGGAAGCCCTCCGGGCCGAAAAGGACGGGGCCACTTATTTTTTCTGCTCCGAGGGCTGTTTGAAGCGCTTCCTGAGTAGTGACAGAAGTTGACTTATGATATAATAAGAGGTCTTTTATGAAATTCTTTATCGACACCGCCAAGCTGGATGAGATTCGGGAGGCCCACAGCCTGGGCCTGGTAGACGGCGTTACCACCAACCCCAGCCTGTGCGCCAAAATCGGCATTGGCACCAAAGAGGATTTTAAGGAGCACATCCGCACCATCTGCGAATTGGTGCAGGGTCCGGTGAGCGCCGAGGTCGTGGCCACCGAGTTCAGCGCCATGGTGGCGGAGGCCCGGGAATTGGCCCGGATCCATGAATGGGTAGCGGTCAAGATCCCCATGACTCCGGACGGGCTCAAAGCCACCCGGATCCTGGCGGAGGAAGACATCAGGGTCAACGTCACCCTGATCTTTCAGCCGCTCCAGGCCCTGTTGGCCGCCAAGGCGGGCGCGGCGTACGTCAGCCCGTTTATCGGCCGCCTGGATGACATCGGTCACCGGGGCATGGAAATCGTCGAGCAGATCGTCACCATTTTTGAGAATTACGGCTTTGACACTGAGATCATCGTGGCCTCGGTGCGCCACCCCCTCCACGTCCTGGATGGCGCTCTGGCCGGGGCCGATATCGCCACCATCCCTTACGGGGTGATGATGCAGCTTTTTAAGCATCCCTTGACGGACATCGGCTTACAAAAATTCCTGGAAGATTGGGAGCGCGCCCGCAAGTCCTAAGATGCACTTGGCAGACAATAACAATTGGGGCACCCCTAACATCCTTACCGGAGCCCGGATTGCCGCGGTGCCCGTGGTGATGCTCCTGCTGTGCTTTCCCGGCCGGTGGGCCAGCTTTTTTGGGGGCCTCTGTTTTTTGTTGGCGGGCGCCACCGATTTCCTGGACGGGTTTTTAGCCCGGCGCCAACGCCTGGTGAGCCGGTTGGGCAAATTCATGGACCCCCTGGCCGACAAGCTGCTGGTTTCCGCCGCCCTGATCATGTTGATCCCCCTGGGGCGGGTGCCGGCCTGGATGGCCTTTATCATCGTGGGGCGTGAGCTGGCGGTCACCGGCCTGAGGGGGCTGGCCGCGGCGGAAGGCATCATCCTGGCCCCGGACCGCTGGGGCAAGGCCAAGACCCTGCTGCAAATGGCGGCCCTCACCGCCTTAATTTTGCATTATCCGTACGACGGCATAGATTTTCATGGGCTGGGGATCTGGCTGTTATGGCTGGCCCTCATTGCCACCGTAGCGTCCGGGGTGAGTTATTTCCGGGCGTTTTTCCGGCAGTACCCGGAAAGCCCACTACCTTGACAAAAAGATATTCTTGAGAGAAACTTAAAGGTCACTAAAATCGGAGGATTCCTTTGGCCAGACATTTATCCGCCCTGAAACGGGCCCGACAGAACGAAAAACGCCGGCTGCGCAACCAGAGCCGCAAAACCCGGGTCAAGAACGTGGTGCGCCAGGTGCGCACGGCCGTGGCCCAAAAGAGTCTCGAAGAGGCCCAGGCGGCCTTGCAGAGCGCCATCCCCACCATCGCCCGGGTGGCCGGCAAAGGCACCCTGCACTGGCGGGCCGCGGCTCGCAAGATTTCCCGCCTCACCCGGCAGGTCAACGCCCTGCAAGGCGCTTAGATAGTCGGAGCAAGTCAAGCATTCCTTCCTGGTGCTCCTCCCCCTTGAGGGGGGAGGGCTAGGGTGG
>JAGVPN010000050.1 GCA_020052215.1 Syntrophobacterales bacterium | reverse complement strand
CCATCGATTCCGACAGTATCGTCGCCCCAGATGCCCTGCGCCACCTGGTGGCCCCCTTGTTGTACGACAGGCTGATCGGGGCGGTGGCCGGCAACGTCAAGGTCTATAACTGCAACCAGAGTCTCATGGGCAAGATGCAGGGCGTGCGCTTCGTAAACCTGGACTACCTGCGGGCCTCTCAATCCCTTTACCGGGCGGTGGTCTGCACCCCCGGGTCGCTCTCGGCTTACCGGCGCACCGCCCTGATGCCGCACCTCACGGCCTGGCGGCGCCAAACCTTCCTGGGGGCGCCCTGCCACCACAGCGAAGACCGGGCCCTGACCAATTTTATCCTGCGGGGCGGCCACTACACATATTATCAACGAACCGCGCTGGTGTATACCCTGGTCCCCGAGACTTATAAAGGCGTGTGCCAGATGTACCTGCGCTGGGAGCGGGGCAACGTGCGGGAGTCTCTGGTCCAGTTGGGCTACCTGTTTACCCGGTACCGGGAGAAATATCGATTTCTGCCCATCGTGGAGTTCTTCCTGGCCCAGTTGGAATACCCGTTGACGCTGCTCTTCTTGGGGCTGCTGGTGGCTTCGGTGGTAGTCTACCCCCTGATCCTGATCAAACTCCTGGCCGCCCTGGGGGTGGTTTCCCTCCTCAACCTGGTCTATTACCTCTGGCTGGAGCGGGACCTGGAGTTCGTCTATGGCGTCATCTATACGTACTATGCCTTCTTCCTGCTCCAGTGGATTTACCCTTACGCCTGCCTCACCGTGCGCAACCGCCACTGGCTGACGCGCTAATCCCGCCCATGGCCGGCTCAGGACGGCCGGAGGGCAGAGACGGTTGTACGCGAGATGGGATAAAGCTGGTATACTGAGGCGCGCGGTCCACGGCAAAGACGGTTTAACTACATACCAGGAAAAGACATGACCGAAAAAAGTTACAAGCCCTTGATGGAGCAGGTCCGGGCCGCCGGCTGAGCTGGCAAGGTTCCTCCCGGGGTTTTGGAGGAAATTTTGCAGGCTCTGCCCATCCAGTCGCATCCCGACCTGCTGGTCGGCATGGAGACGTCGGATGACGCGGGGGTGTATCGCCTGACGCCCGAAATCGCGTTGATCCAGACGGTGGACTTTTTTACCCCCGTGGTCAACGATCCCTACACGTTCGGCCAGATTGCCGCGGCCAATGCCTTAAGCGACGTGTACGCCATGGGGGGACGGCCCCTGACGGCCCTCAACATTGTCTGCTACCCCGTTAAGACCGTGCCCAAAGAGGTGCTCCAGGCTATTCTGGCCGGCGGCCTGGATAAGATTCATGAGGCCGGGGCCCTGCTCGTGGGCGGCCACAGCGTCGATGATACGGAATTAAAATACGGGCTCGCGGTGACCGGCGTGGTCCATCCGGGAAAATTGCTCACCAACGGCGGGGCCCGAGTGGGCGACCGGTTGATCCTCACCAAGCCCCTGGGAACCGGGGTCATTGCCACCGCCATGAAAGGGCGACTGGCTTCCCCGGAGGCGGAGGCCGCGGCCATCGGGGTCATGACGGCCTTGAACCGCCTGCCGGCGGCCTGCCTGGAAACCGCGACGGTGCATGCCGTCACGGACATCACCGGTTTCGGCCTTTTGGGTCACGCCCTGGAAATGGCGGCCGCCAGTCAAGTCGAAGTCACCTTCTTCGCCCATCAGGTGCCGGTGCTGGCCGCGGCCAGGGAATATGCCGCCATGGGGCTGGTGCCGGCCGGCAGTTTCGCCAACCGCAGGTTCTGCGAAAAACACCTCCAGCTGGCGGCGGGCCTCGATCCCCTGCTGGTTGACCTGTTCAGTGACGCCCAGACCAACGGCGGCCTGCTCCTCGCCGTGGCCCCGGACCAGGCTGAGGCTTTTTTGGATTGCCTGCAGGGCCACGGCATCCGCGCGGCGGCGATCGGCGCCGTGACCGGTCAAGCCCCCGGGAGGATCAGGCTGGAACTCTAACTATTAAAGCGCACAGGTAATAATCGCCGTATTGCAGAAATGCCTTTATTACCTGAACCTTAAGAGAAATTTCCCCTTTCCCCCTTGACCACAGGGAATTTAGATGGATTTTCGATACGCTTGACGTTAGCGCCGATGCCTTGACAACGGGCATCGCCTCGGCCTTACTACAGCTAAAAGCCGGTTTAATTCAAAGGCTTGGCTGACCGTCAGGCGCTCCCCTGCCGCAGGGCCCCGCCAACCATGAGGCGCGGCCCCACATAAAAGGAGGCGATCATGCGAACCCGGAACCGGATGTTGCCCGTGGGCTGGTATCCCGCCAGCGTCAGCGCCTGCAAGGCGGAAATCGAACACTTTATCGCCGGGACCACACCGCTGCCTCCCGGGACCACGGTGTACGGCGGCATCGTGCCCCATGCCGGCTGGCACTTTTCCGGCAAGGCCGCGGCCCGGGTGTTTTTTCTGGCCGCCAAAGCCGTCCAACCCCAGGTCGTGTGTATCTTTGGCGGCCACCTGGGGGGCAACTCGCCGCCGCTCCTGGTAGCCGACGACGCCTGGGAGACCCCCCTGGGAGACCTGCCCCTGGCCACGGAATTCTATCAGCCCCTGGCTAAACGCCTGACCCTCCGAGAGGAGTACCCCGGGGACAACACCATCGAAGTGCAGCTCCCTTTTGTCAAATACCTCTTCCCCCAGGCCAAAGTCCTGGCCCTGCGCGCCCCCCACTCGAGCACGGCCATCGAGCTGGGCAAGGCGGTGGCCGCGGTGGCCAAGGAATTAAAGACCAGTATCCTGGTCTT
>JAGVPN010000327.1 GCA_020052215.1 Syntrophobacterales bacterium | reverse complement strand
GCCGCCCTGGAATACCGCCTGCGGCTCCTGGGCCACCAGGGGTTGGTGCGGGTGCGCAACTGGGACCTGGAGGTCTTCTATGGCCACGTCCTTTCCGGCGTCTCGGGATTGCTGGCGGCCTACACCGACACCCCCAGCGGCGGCTCGGGATTCAGCGCCGCCTTTCCCCAGGGGCCGTCCTTGAAAAAACTGGCCCCTAACGAGCCCATCAGCATCGACCTGGCCGCCTGCGTCAACGGCTACGTGGTGGACATGACCCGGATGTACGCCCTGGGATCCCTGCCCTCCCGGGTCTGGGAGGCCTGGGAGGCGGTGGATGAACTCTACCGGCTCTTTACCGCCGCAGCCAGGCCCGGAGCCAGACCCGGGGAAATTTTTAACCTCCTCTGGGACGCCGTTAAGGCCCGGGGGCTGGCGGATGTCTTCATGGGGCTGGGAAGCGACCGGGTCAGCTTCCTGGCCCACGGGGTGGGGCTGGAACTGGATGAATTTCCCCTCATCACCGCCCGGTTCCCCTTCCCCCTGGAGGCCGACATGGTGCTGGCCTTTGAACCCAAGTTCTTCTTGCCGGAGATCGGCATGATCGGGCAAGAGGATACCGGCCGCATCACCCCCCACGGGGTGGAATGGCTGACCCGCAGCCCCCGGGGGATAACCATCGTCTAAACTCGGGAGGGATTAATTTTGATGGATATTTAATCCAACCCGAGTATGATATTTTATGATTAGACCAACAGGTTAGACGGAGTGGACCCATGAATATCCCAGAACTGGTTCATCAAATGGCCCGGGAAGCGAAAGCCGCGGCCCGGAACCTGGGTACGCTGTCCCGGGAAGTCAAAGACCGGATCATCCTCCGGGTGGCGGAACTTCTTAAGGAGCGCCAGGCCCAGATTCAGGCGGCCAACCGTCTGGATGTGGAAGCGGCCCAGGCCCAGGGCCTTGCCGCGGCTTTCATTGACCGGCTGACCCTCTCCGATAAGGTGTTCGCCTCCATGATCAAGGGGCTCAAAGAAGTGGCGGCCCTGCCTGACCCGGTGGGGGCCGTCACCGGCATGTGGGTGCGGCCTAACGGCCTGAAAGTGGGGAGACAGCGCATTCCGTTGGGGGTGATCGGCTTTATTTATGAGTCCCGTCCCAATGTCACGGTGGATGCCGCCGCCCTTTGCCTGAAAAGTGGGAACGCCGTCATCCTCAAGGGAGGTAAGGAGGCCCTTAACTCCAACCTGGCCCTGGGCCAGGTAATGCAGGACGCCCTGGCCGAGGCCGGTGCCCCCCAGGCCGCGGTGCAGGTCATCCCCAGCGTCGCCCGGGAAGCCACCCTGGAACTGCTGAAGCAGGACGAGTTGGTGGACCTGATTATCCCCCGGGGCGGCGAAGGGCTGATCCGGTTTGTGGCGGAGCATTCCCGCATCCCGGTGTTGAAGCATTACAAGGGGGTGTGCCATATCTTCGTGGATAAGTCCGCCGACCTGGACATGGCCGAAGAGGTCTGCTTCAACGCCAAGGTGCAACGACCGGGGGTCTGCAACGCCATGGAGACCATGCTGGTCCATGAAGCTGCGGCGTCGGGGTTTTTGCCCCGGATGTTCGCCCGTTTCCGCCAGGTGCAGGTGGAATTGCGGGGTTGCCCCCGCACCCGACAGATCGATTCCCAGGTAAAGCCGGCCCAGGCGGAAGATTGGGGGGCGGAATTTCTGGACCTGATTTTGGCGGTGAAGGTGGTGCCCGACCTGGAGGCGGCCCTTGCCCACATTGCCCGGTACAGTTCCAACCACACCGAGGCCATCATCACCCGGGATTATGCCCGGGCCCAGAGGTTTTTACAGGAGGTGGACTCATCCGTGGTCCTGGTCAACGCCTCCACCCGCTTCAATGACGGGGGCGAACTCGGATTAGGCGCGGAAATCGGCATCAACACCTCCAAACTGCATGCCTTCGGGCCCATGGGGCTGGAAGAGCTGACCACTACCAAGTTTATCGTCTATGGCAACGGGCAAATCAGAACCTGAGGCCCCCCTGCGTCTGGGGCTTTTCGGAGGCACCTTCAACCCCATGCACTACGGCCACCTCCGGTCGGCGGAAGAGGTGTGCGAGGCCCTGGCTCTGACTCGCCTCTGGTTTATTCCGGCGGGCCATCCACCCCACAAGACTGCCCAGGGAATCACCCCCTTCGAGGTGCGTCTGGAGATGAGCCGGTTGGCGGTGGGAGACCACCCGGTGATGTCGGTATCCGACCTGGAAGGGCGGCGCCCCGGAAGATCCTACTCCATCGAAACCCTGCAGCAGATCCGCCAGGAAGTGGGGCCTACCTGGGAACTGTATTTTATCCTGGGTCTGGATGCTATCCTGGAAATTGCTACCTGGAAGGACTACAAAGATCTTTTTACCTTGAGCCACTTCGTGGTGCTGGATCGGCCCGGGTATGACCGCCGGCGGCTGGAAGAGGTGCTACTCCGGGAAGTCCATCCCCTACTTCGGCCCCTCAAGGTGGAGCGAGGCTTTCAGCATCCTTCCGGGCATAAAGTGGTCTTGCAAGCAACTACGCTGATGGACATCTCGGGCACCGGCATCAGGAAAATGGTGCGCGGCGGCCGTTCGATTCGCTACCTCTTGCCGGAAGCCGTGCGAAAATATATAATTACCCATAAACTTTATCTTTAAGGAGGACGGCGCGGCGGCAACTTCACACCCTCTCACCACGGCAGCACTGGTAGATTTGGCCGTCGGGACCATCGTCGCCCACAAGGGCCTAGAGCCGGTGCTCCTGGAAGTGACCAAGGTCTGTTCATTTGCGGATTATTTCATCGTCTGCTCGGGCGGGTCGCATCGGCACGTGCAAGCTCTGGCCCAGCATCTGGAGGAAGCCCTGGCCCAGGCCGGGGTTAAGCCTTTGGGGGTTGAAGGTCGTGAAGAAGGACAGTGGGTGTTGATGGATTACAATACCCTGGTAGTCCATATCTTTATGCAGCCGCAGCGCGAATTTTATAACCTGGAAGACTTGTGGTCTGAAGTTCCCAAGACCCAGATAGACACCGACAGCCGCGCCCAAACCGCTTTCGCCTCATCCCAGGAGTCCCAGTCCGACGCCGATCCGGACCCTGAGACCACCTCATCATGAACAAATGTTCTCCCTGGAGGCTGGTAGCCATTGTCATCCTGGCTGCGAGTCTGCTCCTTGGACCCGTCCGGTCCGGCTGGGCTTTTTTCGACACGCTGACCGGGGAATTGAGCCTGGAGAAGGAAAAGCAGATCGGGGAGGAGTTTCTCCTGCAACTGCAGCAATATTACCCCCTGGTGGAAGACCCTTTTATTACCTCATATTTTAATCAACTGGGCCAGAAACTGGTGGCGCAAATGGGCCCCCAGCCATTTCTATATAAGTTTTTCATCGTGATTGACCCCTCGATGAATGCCTTCGCGGTGCCGGGGGGTTATATCTTCATCCATACCGGCATGATTCGCATGGCCGAGCGGGAAGGGGAAGTGGCGGCGGTCTTGGCCCACGAAATTTCCCACGTCTATGCCCGGCATATGGCCAAGATGATGAAAAAATCCCGGCTGGTCACTGCCGCCAGTTTAATTGGGGCGCTGGCGTCGATTTTCCTGGGTGGGGCCCTGGCGCAGCCTCTGCTGATGAGTTCCATGGCCGCCGGAGAAAGCGCCATGCTGAAATACAGTCGGGACAATGAAGAAGAGGCTGACTCCCTGGGGTTTAAATGGATGGTCAAGGCCGGTTATAATCCCCGGGATATGGTGACCATATTCAGCAAAATGAATAAACAGCGGTGGTTGGAGGGCGGCAAAATCCCCATTTACCTCAGCACCCACCCGGATGTGGACAACCGGATCGTGGAGCTCTCGCATCAATTGGCTATACATCAGAAGGAGTTGCCGCCGGAAAGAAACAGCCCTGAGTTCCAATACTTCACTATCAAGTTGGCATCGCTCTGCGGCAACCCGAATCAACTATTGCGGCGGATGACCCAGGATGGGCTGCGGGAAACGAATGATCCAGCCTTTCAATACGGTCGAGCCCTGGCTCTGGCCAAATTAGAACGGCACGATGAAGCGCTGGCCGCGTTTCAGCAAGCTTTGCGGCTTGCCCCGGATAACCGGCTGATTAAACGGGATTTAGCCATTTTTTATTTTACCCGTAACCAGTATCCCGAGGCCTTACAAAAATTGAGTGAGCTTTCCCAGCGTTATCCCCAGGACGACGTAGTCTTGTACTATCTGGGGCGGATTTATCAGGAGAGCAAAAAACGCGATCAGGCCCTGCCTCTGTTTGAAAAGGTCCACAAGCTCAATCCCGCTTTCAGCGAAGTCTACTATAATCTGGGGACGCTTTACGGCGAGAAGGGGCAGATGGGCCTGGCTCACTATTATCTGGGGTTTCACAGTCTTAAGGTGAAGGCCCTGCCCACCGCCATGTTTCATTTTCAGAAAGCTTTACAGAATTTATCCCCCAATGACTCCCATTACCGCGAGGTGCAGACCCAACTGACCCGTCTGGAAAAAATGAAAGTCCGGGTTCGGAATTAGACTCCGGTGAGTCGGATGGCAGAAGGGTTTACTATCTGCTGCAGGCTGCACCAGGAGAAACATCATGCCGATTTATGAATATCGCTGCCAGGAATGTCGCCGAGTTTCCAGTTTCTTACTATTAAATCTGAGAGACCCCTTTGTCCCGGTGTGCAAGCAGTGCGGCAGCCACTCCCTGGAACGGGTCCTCTCCCGGGTGCATGTGCGACTCTCCGAAGAAACCCGCCTGGAACGCCTGGCCGACCCCTCGGCCTGGGCCGGGGTGGATGAAAACGATCCCAAGAGCGTTGCCAAAGTGCTCAAAAGGATGGGCCAGGAGATGGGGGAAGACTTCCCCGGGGAGGTGGACGAAATGGTGGAGGAAGCCATGGACACCCAGGCCGGTGACGCCGCCGGAGAGACGGACCTGTAATACCAAGTTGCCGTCAAACAAGTAATAATCCGAATTGTAGGGGCGGTTCGCGAACCGCCCCTACGGTGGTTGCGACCATAAAGCCAGAATTACCT
>JAGVPN010000304.1 GCA_020052215.1 Syntrophobacterales bacterium | reverse complement strand
CCTCCGGGTGGCGCGGGGCGGCCGGCGGGTCATCGTCATTTCG
Source organism: Syntrophobacterales bacterium (assembly GCA_020052215.1). GTDB lineage: Bacteria > Desulfobacterota > Desulfobaccia > Desulfobaccales > 0-14-0-80-60-11 > 0-14-0-80-60-11. Next base: position 3,267 of record JAGVPN010000304.1, on the reverse strand, counting down.
GTCATCGACAACCTCACCAAGGGCGCGGCCGGCCAGGCGGTGCAGAACTTTAACCTGATGATGGGCTTCCCCGAGACCATGGGGTTGGAGACGCCGCCGTTCTTGCCTTAGCTATCAGCAGTCAGCTTTCAGCTTGTAAAACCATGAGAATCACAACGCGGTTGCTCCCGAGTTATCACTTTATCTATTTGATATTTCTACAAAAAGGCAAGTTGTCATCCTGAGCGCAGCGAAGGATCTCGCAGTTAGAGATTCTTCGGTCGCTTCGCTCCCTCAGAATGACAGGTCATACCAAGTTGCCGTCAAACAAGTAATAATCCGAATTGTAGGGGCGGTTCGCGAACCGCCCCTACAGTGGTTGCGACCATAAAGCCAGAATTACCTCTATGACGGCAACTTGGTATCAGGGGACATTTTCAGACCAATTCGCAATCATAAGGTTATTTGGGGTAGCCGCAGGCTTTAGCCTGCGCATGCACAGGTTGAAAACCTGTGCCACCATTTGAATGCAAATTGGTATCAGACCTTGGTCTTGGGAACCGTGGAAGCCAAGGAATTTTTAAGCTGATAGCTGAACGCTGATAGCTTATTATGGCCCGCAACATCCGCCTCCTCCTGGAATACGACGGGACCCGCTACTACGGCTGGCAGCGGCAAGCTGATGCCGTTACCATTCAGCAGACTCTGGAAGATGCGCTGGAGCGTCTCACCGGCGAAAAGGCGGCCCTCATCGGCTCGGGCCGCACCGACGCCGGGGTTCACGCCCGGGGCCAGGTGGCCAGTTTCCGCACCGCCAGCGCCATCCCCCTCCAGGCTTTTCATAAAGGCTTGAACTCCCTGCTCCCCAAAGACATCGCGGTGTTAGAGGCCAGTGAAGCGGAGCCTTCGTTTCACGCCCGGAAATCGGCTCTGTCGAAGACCTACGAGTACCGCATCCTCAACCGCCCCAGCCGCTCGCCCCTGCACCACCATTACGGCTGGTGGATTTCTCATGTACTTGACCTGGAGGCCATGATTACGGCCGCCGCGGCCCTCCCCGGGGAACACAATTTTTCCGCCTTCAGGGCCTCAGGCAGCGGTAACCGCAACCCGGTGCGCCGCATCCTGGCGGCCGGTTGGCAGACCCACCCCGGGGGCTGGCTGCGTTTCACCATCACTGGCAGCGGCTTTCTCCGGGGCATGGTCCGGAGCCTGGTGGGCACCCTGGTGGAGGTGGGGCGGGGGAAGACCCCGCCGACCATCCTGGCGGAGCTGCTGGCCAGCCGCGCCCGCCATCTGGCGGGACCCACCGCCCCGCCCCAGGGGCTTTACCTGGTGGAAGTGTTTTATGGGGAGTGAGCAGTGAGGTGTAGGGTGCGCCCTGCGCACCAGATTTCTTGTGAATTATGTAGCCATGGAAGAAATTTAGGCCAAGGCTCAGCTTGGGCTTCCCTCAGCTAAAGATTGTGATATAATTCCCTAACCCCGAACCGCAGCCGGTGGGACTTGCCGCTGCGGTCCCAAGGATCATATGGCAGCCGAGCCACCCCAGCCCGAAGTCGAGCCCAAACCCGAACTGGATATCATTCAGGCCATCGAACTGGCCATCGCCCACGAGACCGAGGCCCGGAAGAGCTACCTGTCCCTGTCCCAGGAGACCGACGATCCGGAGCTCAAGACCCTCCTGAAAGAAATCGCCATGGAAGAGGCCAGCCATGAGGCGTCCTTGCGGAGCCGCCTGCGCCTCTACCAGGAGCGGCACGTGCTCCGGGACACCTTCTCCCGTTATGTGAGTCCGGAGTTGTGCGAAGAGATCTTGAAGAATCCGGGGCTGCTGGCTCTGGGAGGGCGGCGCCAGCAGGTAACGGTCCTGTTCGCCGATATCCGCAATTTTACCAGCCTGTCGGAAGCCATGGCTCCGGAGGCCGTGGTGGAGGTGCTCAACGCCTACTTTACCGAGATGGTGGATCTGGTCTTTAAATATCAGGGGACCCTTGACAAGTTTGTGGGGGACGCCCTGATGGCGGTGTTCGGGGTGCCGCTGCCGCTGCCCCAGGCCGCGGACCATGCGGTGGAATGCGCCCTGGCCATGCAGCGCCATTTGAGGCAGATGCAGGCCGCGGGCCTGACCCCCATTCAGGGCATGCGCATCGGCATCAACACCGGAGAGGCCATCGTGGGCAACATCGGCTCCCACAAGCGCATGGACTTCACCGTGGTGGGGGACGCGGTCAACGTGGCGGCCCGGCTCCAGGAACTGGCCAAGGAGGTGGACGCCGACACCCTGATCAGCCAGGCCACCTTCCAGGCCCTGGAGGGGCAGTTTCAGACGGTCGTTGAGCCGTCGGTGGTGTTACGGGGCCGCAAGGAATCCACGATCACGTATCGCCTCAACCGCTGAGCCCGAAAAAGGCGGTGAGTTATGGGCTTAAAGAAAAAAAGAGTTGGTGAAAAATCTTATTGACAAGCCTTGAGAGATGATTTAATGTGAGAATCTAGATGGCATGTGAAATTTTTCACATTATTCCCAAAGACGTTAGTGTTTATGACAAAAAAACTCTTAAAAGCCCGAGGAGGGAAATAGATGGCTTTAGTAAATCCGCTTGGTAAAGAGAAGAAATTAAAACCCTTACTGCTTTCCCCGGCCCAGGTGGCCGAAGAGAAAAAGCGGGCCAAGGAACTCACCGTGGTCACCCTGACCTCCCGGGAAACGGCCGACCTCATCATGATGGGGATCGGCGGCTTCACCCCCCTGGACGGCTTCATGAATCAAGCTAACTGGAAAGGCTCCGTCGGCGACATGAAACTCACCGATGGCACCTTCTGGCCCATCCCCGTCACCATGTCCGTCAACCAGGGCAAAGCCGACTCCATCAAGGTCGGCCAGGAAGTCCTGCTGGTGGACGAAGAGACCGAAGAGATGATGGGGACCATGAAGGTCACCGACAAGTACAAGATCGACAAAAAGTGGGAGTGCAAAGAGGTCTTCACCACCGACGAGATGGAGCATCCGGGCGTGCAGATGGTCATGGGCCAGGAGGATGTCAACCTGGGGGGCACCGTCAAGGTCTGGAGTGAAGGCCCCTTCCCGAAACTGTATCCCGGCCTCTACATGCGGCCCTGGGAAACCCGGAAGATGTTTGAGGACAAGGGCTGGGACACCATCGCCGCCCTGCAGCTCCGGAACCCCATGCACCGCTCCCATGAGTACCTGGCCAAGATCGCCATCGAGGTCTGCGACGGCATCCTGATCCACCAGCTCCTGGGCAAACTGAAACCCGGCGACAT
>JAGVPN010000354.1 GCA_020052215.1 Syntrophobacterales bacterium | reverse complement strand
TTGCCGATGGCGTCCAGTTCGTCGATGAAGATGATGCAGGGCGCCTTCTCCTGGGCCGTGGCAAAGAGGTCCCGGACCCGGGCGGCGCCCACCCCCACGAACATTTCCACGAAATCGGAGCCCGACAGGCTCATAAAAGGGACCCCGGCCTCTCCGGCCACCGCCCGGGCCAACAGGGTCTTGCCGGTGCCCGGGGGACCCACCAGCATGACCCCCTTGGGGAGGTTACCCCCCAAAACCTGGAATTTGGCGGGGTTTTTCAAGAACTCGATGATTTCCTTCAGTTCCTCTTCGGCTTCTTCCACCCCGGCCACATCCTGGAAGGTGACCTTGGTTTCGTCCTGGACATAGACCTTGGCCTTACTCTTGCCCACGGTCATGAGGCCCCCGGCGCCGCTGCCGATCTTGCGGAAGAAGTAGACCCAGATGGCGATGAGGAGCAGGAAGGGGAACACCCAGGAAAGGAGGGAAGTGAGCCAGGTCTTTTCCTGGACGGCCCGATAGTTGATGTTGTCCTTGGCCAAGAGCTTCACCAGGTCCGGGTCTTCCAGTCTCACGGCGGAGAACATCGGTTTTTTCTTGTCAAACTGCTTTGCCAGGGTCTGGGGCAGATCGGGGTTTTTTCTCTCTTTGGCCAATTCCTCGATGCCCTTGGGCAAAAGGTTACCCGTGATGGCATCGGTGCTGACCACCAGGTCATCGACGCCCTTGATCTGCACCAGGCGGCGAAATTCGCTGTAACTGATCTCCACGGCCTGTTGCATGGCGCTGTAATACTGGAAGATCGACAGCAACAGGATTAAGGCCAGCACATACCAGACGGCGTAACGGGCCATGGGGGAGGGGGGCTTCTCGGTCATGATTACCTCATACCTCTATATTACCGGGTAGTTCGCTGCACATAATATAACGATTGAGGCTGGATAAGCAACCCGATCTTCCCGGGGCCTTGCGCCTGGGCAGCGTCCTTCTTATGGTATAGAAGTGTCCCTTAGCCGGGCCGCAGGAAAATTTGATGGTAGGGGCGGGTTTAAAACCCGCCCCTACAGGTGCTTTGCAGATTTGATTGAAGTTTATACTGACAATTTACCATCTAAGGAGCGACGCATGGAAAACGAACTGAAGAATCTGGATATTGATAAACTCCCCCTGCCCCAGCTGGTGGAAGCACTCCGCCAGGCCGCCAAAAGCTGCCAGTGCGAGGGGACCCGGGAAGCCGTCTTTACCGCCCGGGGACGGGATAACATCGTGAATTGTCTGGCGTGCGAACCGATCTATGATGCCCTAGAACTGTTGGAAAAGGCTCTGAAAATTCTGCAACCGGGGCAATAGGGTTGGTGATAAACCAGAATAAAACCGGCGGGTCCGGAGGCCCGCCTTACTAAAGAAACCCAGGTGGCCGGGCGGCCGTCTCTGGCCGCCTGATCTCCCTAAAATAACGCGGGGTGCGCCGTTTTCCGGGGAAACTTGGCGAAATACTCCGCCGCCCGGTTGGTAGTCATGCGGCCCCGGGGAGTGCGCTGGAGAAAGCCGCACTGCATCAGGTAGGGCTCATAAACGTCTTCCAGGGTGTCCTCTTCTTCACAGAGGGACGCGGCCAGGGTGCCCAGGCCCACCGGTCCGCCGTCGAATTTCTCCAGGATGGTGAGCAAGATCTGGCGGTCCATGCGGTCGAACCCCAGTTGGTCCACTTCCAGCAGGGTGAGGGCGGCGTCGGCGCAGTCCCGGTCGATGCGGCCGTCAGCCCGGACCTGGGCGTAATCCCGCACGCGTTTCAGAAGACGGTTGGCGATGCGGGGGGTGCCCCGGGAACGCCGGGAGAGCTCCCAGGCTCCGTCGGCATCGATCTCAATCCCCAGCACCTGGGCGGCCCTATGGGTGATCCGCACCAGTTCCTCCACCCGGTAAAAATCCACCCGGAGCATCAAGCCGAAACGGTCCCGCAAGGCCGGGGTGAGGAGACCCGCCCTGGTGGTGGCCCCCACCAGGGTGAAGTGGGGCAGTTCCAGCTTCAGGGAGCGGGCCCCCGGCCCCTGGCCGATGATGAGGTCCAGGCGGAAGTCTTCCATGGCCGGGTAGAGGATTTCCTCCACCACCGTGGGCAAACGGTGGACTTCGTCGATGAACAGGACATCCAGGGGAGCCAGGTTGGTGAGCAGGGCCGCCAGGTCGCCGGCCCGTTCCACCACCGGCCCTGAGGTGGACTTGATGCCGCCGCCCATCTCGTGGGCGATGATGTAGGCCAGGGTGGTTTTCCCCAGACCCGGGGGGCCGTGCACCAGGATGTGGTCCACCGCCTCGCCCCGGGCCCGGGCCGCCTCCAGGGCGATCTCCAGGTTGCGCCGCAGTTCCTCCTGGCCCACGAATTCGGCCAGACTCCGGGGCCTCAGCCCCGCCTCCAACCCCAGGTCCTCCGCCTGGAGCCGGGGATTGACGATGCGTTCTTCCTGGCTCATGTGAGGCTAATGTACCCCAGCCCCGGCAACTTTGCAAGCGGCACGGCCTGCCTCTCTATCCAGAAAACCTTGGCTCTTAGACCCGGGTTTGATAGACTTAGCTTAGACCATGGGCGTAAATAATTGCGCAAATAAGAAAGGAAGGCGTGCGGTATGGATGAAACAACTAAAAACAAATCACCGGTAAAAGTTCGCAATCCTAGCGACCACATGGCAAATGAGAGGACATTTCTTGCCTGGATCAGAACCAGCATTGGCATAATGGCATTTGGTTTTGTCGTTGAGAAGTTTGCGTTTTTTATGAAGCACATATCAACATTTTTAGGAAAATCAATTGCGCATGAACCTGCCACCTCTTCGGTAGGATATTCATCAATATTTGGCATTGTCCTGGTTGCATTCGGGGCCTTGATGGGAGTACTTGCATTTATTAGATACAAAAAGGTAGAAAGAGAAATAGATGAAGATACCTATCGACCGTCATTATTGCTCGATATCCTTATTACCCTCCTCGTCATTGGTATGGGGGCTTTCTTTGTAATTTACATGATTTACAATATTTAAATACTCTTCTATATTTGATTATGCCACTGGCGATATCGGCCCAGGGAATCGGCAAGGGTTTCCGCACCGGGCTCTGGGGCCCGGTCAAACAGGTGCTCCGGCAGGTGGACCTCACGGTCGCGCCCGGGGCCATTTTCGGGGTGTTGGGTCCCAACGGCGCGGGCAAGACCACCCTCATTTCGATTTTGGCCACCCTGCTGTTGCCGGATACCGGCCGGGCGCGGGTATTGGGTCTGGATGTGGTTCGGCAGGCGGCAGCCCTCAAGGAGCGCATCAACCTGGCGGCCAGCGGCGCCCATTTCCTCTGGTGCATGACAGTTGCGGACAACCTCAGGTTCTACGGCCGGCTTTACGGCTTGGGAGGCCGGGCCTTGACGGACAAGGTGGAAAAGCTCCTGGACTTATTCGGGCTGGCGGAACACCGGGCGGTTACCTTCGAGCGACTGTCCACCGGCCTCAAGCAGCGTCTCGCCCTGGCTAAGGCCCTGATCAACGACCCCGAACTGCTCTTCCTGGACGAACCCACCTCGGGCCTGGATCAGGAGATGGCACAGCATATCCGGGAGGAAACTCTCCGGCTCAACCGGGAGACCGGGGTCACCATGCTCCTGACTACCCACAACCTGCGGGAGGCCGAGATGTTGTGCACCGAGGTGGCCTTCTTAAAAGGGGGGCGGCTGATCAGCGAAGGCCGCATCCCGGATTTGCAGCGGCGCTTGGGGTTGGGGGATCATCTGAGCCTGATTTTTCAGGAGTCCCCGGCGCCTCTGGACTACGACCGCCTGCCCGGGGTGTTGCGCCACACGGTGCAGGACTCCCGGGTTGACCTGGTGCTGGACCGGGTGGACGAGCGGCTGCCGGCTATCCTGGAGGCCGTGTACTTAACCGGGAAGAAGCTGGCTAAGGTAGTGGTCAAGCCCGTGGACCTGGAAGAAATCTACCATGAGATTACGCACTCACCTGAATAAGATTTGGGCCTTCAGCACCCGCAGCGCCTTGTGAACCGGCGCAACGTCTTCGCCATTTTAGAGATGGGGTTTTGGCCCCTCATCGGCATCTTTTCCGTGGGACTCCTGACCCGGTTCCTGAGCCTGGAAGGGGAAACCGTGGCCTTTATCCTCATCGGTGCGGTGACCATGAACACCGTGCAGATTGCCCAGCTAGACCTGTCTTACGCCCTGCTCTATTCCGTCTGGTCCAAGAGTCTGAAACATGAATTCATCGCCCCGGTGCGCCTGTTCCACATCCTGGTGGGCTCGGGCCTGGTGGGGCTGGTCCGGGGCTTGCTGGTCTTTGTGGTTATGGGTTGCCTGAGCGTCTACTTTTTCGACATGGACTTAGGAAGGCCGGGCCCGGCGGGGCTGATCTTTTTTCTTTTGGGCATATTTTTGAACGCCGCCATCATCGGGGCCCTGGTCCTGGCCCTGGTGCTGCGTTTCGGCCAGCGGGCCGAAGTGGCCGCCTGGGCCTTTTCCTACCTCATGCTGCTGTTGTGCGGCCTCTACTACCCCGTCAGCGTGCTGCCCCGGGGGGTCCAGTTTCTGGCGCAGTTCATCCCGATGACCTATTTTCTGGACTATTTCCGGCACTTCTATGGCTTCCCCCTGGTGTCCCGGCACCCCCTGCTTTACGGGTTCGGCCAAAGCGTGATATATCTTTTCCTGAGCTACGGCTTGGTCTGCCTGACGCTCAAATCCGCCTACAAGCGGGGAACTTTACTGCGGTTGTCGGATTAAATGCCGGATGGCGTGCAAAATGGAGGTTATTGGTGGCACAGGCTTTCCAGCCTGTGCGCCGCACCGGCAAGATGCCGGTGCCACTATGAATGTAAGGTGCGCAGTGCGCACCCTACGATTGAATGCTTGCAACACACGTAGGGGCGGTTCGCGAACCGCCCTTACAGCCTAGCCCAGAGGCTCCGTCTTTTAGCCAAAAACCGCAAACAGAAAACGGTATTTAAAATGATCGGTGTGTTTGATTCGGGATTCGGCGGGCTGGTGGTTTTACGAGAGTTTTTGCGCCTCCTGCCGGATTATGACTATCTCTACCTGGGGGACAATGCCCGCATCCCCTACGGCACCCGGAGCGACCGGGTGGTGATCCGCTTTACGGAGCAGGCGGTGGATTATCTTTTCCGCCAGGGCTGCCGCCTCATCGTCCTGGCCTGCCACACCGCTTCGGCCCGGGCCTTGCGGCGCATCCAGCAGGTCTGGCTGCCGGCCCGCTACCCCGGCCTCCGGGTCCTGGGGGTGCTGATCCCCACGGTGGAAGAGGCCGTGGCCCGGACCCGGGGCAAGCACATCGGGGTGATCGCCACCGAGGGTACCGTGACCTCCCAGTCCTTCGAGCTGGAGCTGAAAAAACTGGACCCGGAGGTGGCGGTGGTCCAGCAAGCCTGTCCGCTCCTGGTGCCCATCATCGAGAGCGGCGAGCAGGAGTGGGAAGGCACCACCCTGATCCTGCGCCGCTACCTGGCCCCCTTCCAGGGCCGGGTGGATACCCTGATCCTGGGCTGCACCCACTATTCCATCTTGAAAGAGCAAATCCGGGCCATCCTGGGTCCCGGCCACGAACTGATCTGCTCCGGGCAGGTGACCGCGGCCAAGCTGGTGGATTACCTCCATCGCCATCCCGAGATGGAGACCCGCTTGAGCCGTGGCGGGACCCGCCGTTACCTCACCACCGACCTGACGCCGCGCTTTGCCCAGTTGGCCAGCCTGTTCATGGGCCATCCCCTGAGCTCCGAATTGGTGGAGTTGTAGGCCAGTTCAGCCTGGGGAGTTAAGAATTGACTTGGGCGGAGGGGGTCGTTTTCGTCCTTTTCTGCCGATCCACTTTCTTTTCATAGGCCGCCTCGATCTTGAGCAGCAACTCCTCCAGGGGGCACGGCTTCATGAGGTAATCGTAGCCCCCCAGCCGGTTGATCTCCCTGGCGGCGTCCATGGAGGCGTGGCCGCTTAAGATGATCACCTCCACCTCCGGGTTGATCTGCTTGATCTCCTTCAGGGTGGCAAGCCCGTCCATCCCCGGCATGCGGATATCCAGGACAATCACGTCGTAGGGGTTAAGCGTAAGCTCCTCCAGGGCCTCGGCGCCGCTGCCCGCGGCCCTCACTGCCAGTCCCTGGGCCCCCAGCATTTTTTCCAGGTTGGCCCTAAACCGCTCTTCGTCGTCCACCAGCAATATCCGGGGCTTAGGCATGGGCAAACAACTCCGATTCCCGGCTGCGCGGCAAGGTGATGGTGAATTCCGTGCCCCGGCCCACGAGGCTTTCCACCGTAATCCGCCCTCCCAGCCGTAGAATGATGCCGTGGCAGATGGACAGTCCCAGCCCCGTGCCCCGGCCCGGCGGTTTGGTGGTGAAAAACGGGTCGAAGATCTTGCTCAGATTCGCTGCCGGGATACCGCAACCCGTATCGCTGATGACGATGTCCACCGCGTCATCGCCGTTAAGCCGCGTGGTGATGGTGACCACCCCGTCTTTGCCGATGGCATAGGTGGCATTGGTGAGAAAATTGAGGATCACCTGGCGCAGTTGGGGCGCATCGCTGTAGATCACCGGCAAAGTCTGATCATAATGGCGGACGATGGTGATATTATTGTGCTTGGCTTCCTTCTCCACCAGCATGGTCATATTTTCAATGATCCGGTTGACCTCCACCGCCTGAATCACCGGGTCCCGTTTGCGGGCAAAATCCA
>JAGVPN010000089.1 GCA_020052215.1 Syntrophobacterales bacterium | reverse complement strand
CGGAGCGGGCGCGGCCATGGGCGCCGCCGGGGGTGGCGCGGGAGGCCTGCTCCGGAGCATCTTCCGTTCCCGGGACCTGGACCCGGTGCAGCAGCGGTTTGTGGATCAATGCCTCAAAGAGAAAGGCTACGAGGTTATGGGCTGGCAATAGGGGCAGGGCGGGCCTCGGCTCGACTCCCTGGCGGTCCCTCGGTTACACGCTTGAAGCACGTGGGTTAGGGCCCGAGGCGCCGGGCCCCTGCGTTGGACAGGGAATTGATTTTCCCCTCAGCTGAAGTCTAGTCTTGGCCCGTTTCCCTCTCGAGGTTCTTGCAAAATTCCCCATTGACCACCATTGTCATTCTGAGCGCAGCGAAGAATCTCGTATTTTTAGAAGGTTGAGATCCTTCACTTCGTTCAGGATGACAAAAAAAACAGTTTTGCAAGAGGCCCATAAGTTAACAAGTTGGTTTGTTGCAGCAGAAACCGAATTTGGTCTAAGCTGCTCAAGTGCTTGCACGCGAGCATCTAGGTGAGATGATAGTACAAATTTGGGTAAAGCATCAATTTTTCATAGATTTTTGGCCTGGTTGGGGGGATTATTAAGAGATTATTGATAATCCCCCCTTCCCCAAAATCACTTCAAGAAATCCTTGTCTTCTCCCAGGCCCCTTTCCTTGGCGCGCCGGTAAACCGCCAGCCCCAGGGCCAGGTCCTGGATAATCAGGCCGGTGGAGTCAAACACGGTGATTTCCTCGGCAGTCTCGCGCCCCGGCTTCTTCCCGGCCACAATCTCCCCCAAAGAGCCATAGACCTGCTCCGGGGTCAGCTCATTCCGGGCCAGGGCCACGTTGATCTCCCCGGAGTGGGACGCCTGGGCCCAATCGTCCACCACCACTTTGGCAGAGGTGAGAATCGCCGGGTCCAGTTCCTGTTTGCCGGCGGCATCCGCGCCGATGGCGTTGATATGCGTCCCCGGCGATACCCACTCCCGGGCCACCACCGGGGTCCGGCTGGGGGTGGTGGTAACCACGATGTCCATGCCCAACACCGCTTCAGCAGGGTTTTCCGTGGGTCGGGCGTTGATTCCATAATTAGCCGCCACCTGCTCCGCAAAGGGGCGGGAGCAGGTCAGATGACGGTCATAGACCACAATCTCTTGAATAGGCCGTACCTTGAGGATGGCCGCCACCTGGGTGCGAGCCTGGACCCCGGCGCCGATCAGCCCCAACCGGGTGGCGTCGGACCGGGCCAGATGCCTGGCGGCCACCCCACCCGCCGCGCCGGTGCGGTAGTCGGTGATATAAGTGCCGTCCAGATCGGCGAACTCCAGGCCCGTGTCCGGGTCGTTCAGGAGAATCTTGGCCATCACCGTCAGCAAGCCCCTGGCGGGGTTACCGGGATGGACATTGACCCACTTCATCCCGCAGATGTGGTCCCCGGGCAGGAAAATCTCGCCGTACATGGCGCGGAAATCTCCCTGAGCCATGGTCAAATAAGCTTTGGGGGGCATATTCACCCGGCCTTCGCCATAGGCCCGAAAGGCCTCCTCAATCGCGGCCAGGGCCAGGTCCATATCCAGCGCCTGCATCACCTGGGAACCGGTTAACACTAAACTCATATCAGCACCTTTTCCCTCATCTGAGAGTTCAAAGTTCAAGGTTTTTGGTTTTTGGGGTGAAATAGCAAATTTTAACCCGAGAAAAAAGCATTTTTTATTAGCTGAACCACAGCCACAGACTTTTCAAACACCACAATCGAAAACTTCGAACTTTGAACTTTGAACCTTGAACTAATCCTCACCCCACAGGGGCACTATCTGGAAGCGGTCCACGTCCACCAGCCCCAGGTCCGTCAGTTTCAAGGCCGGGATGACCGGCAAGGCCAGGAAAGACAAAGCCATGAAGGGATCTGGTAAGGCGCCCCCTAGACTGTGGTACGCTTCCTTGAGGCGGCTGTAGGCGGCGGCCACCCGGTCCAGGGGCCAGGGACTGATCAACCCGGCGATGGGGAGCGGCAGGTCAGCCAATACCCGGCCGCCGGCCACCACCGCCAGGCCGCCCCCCAGGTCCACCAGATGGCGCACCGCGGCCAGCATGTCCGCCTCGCTGGCCCCCACCACGACAATATTGTGCGAGTCATGGGCCACGGAGGAGGCCAGGGCGCCCTGGGGCAAACCGAACCCCTGGACCAATCCCAGACCCAGGCGGCCGGTGCCGTGATGCCGCTCCACCACCGCCAGTTTCAGAATGTCCTGGGTGGGGGACGTCGCCAACCGGCCATTTTGAACAGGCCCGGGCAAGAGACGCTTTTCGGTGAGCAACTGGCCGGGAACCAGGCCGATAACCTTGACCACCCCCCCGGCCGCCGGAGGTGAGAAGGCCTCCAGGTCCAGGTTTTTGACGTTTAGGGGAGAGGTCGGGGGGGCCGGCTGCGGGGAAACTTCCGGCGCCGCCGTCAGTTTACCTTTATCTACCAGCAGTTTGCCGTGTTTAAAAACCTTGTCGATGCGAAATTCCGTCAGATCTTCCACCACCACCAGATCAGCCGCCAGTCCCGGCGCCACCGCGCCCCGGTCCCGAAGCCGGAAATATTCCGCCGGGTTTAAAGTCACCATGGTCACCGCGGCCAGGGGGGCGAGCCCCAGGGATACCGCCCGGCGGAGGAGGTAGTTAAGATGCCCGGTGCGGGCCAGGTCTTCGGGGTGGCTGTCATCCGTGACCAGCATGGTGCGGCGCAGACAGGCGGGGGTTACGGCCGGGAGGAGATCGGCCAGGTTTTTGGCCAGGCTACCTTCCCGGAGCATCAGGTAAAACCCTAATCTTAGCTTCTCCCGGGCCTCCGCCAAGGAGGTGCATTCATGGTCGGAGCCGATACCGGCCAGGCGGTAGGCGTTGAGAGCCCTCCCGGAAAGCCGCGGGGCATGGCCATCCACCGGCCCCTGGGGGAAAAGGGCGAGCTTGGCCAGGAGTCCCTGGTCTCCGGCCACCAGGCCGGGAAAATTCATCATCTCAGCCAGCCCCAGAATACGGGGATGGCGCCGGTATGGCTCCAGATCCCCGGCTTCCAGACGCGCTCCGGAGGTTTCCAGGGGAGAGGCCGGCACGCAGGAGGGCAGCGTTAAGAAAAAATCCACCGGCAGGCCCTCGCTGGCGCCCAGCAGATAATCCAGGCCCGCAACTCCCCAGACGTTGGCGATCTCATGGGGGTCAGCCACCACGGTGGTCGTCCCCAGGGGTAAGAGGGCCCGGGCCAATTCCCGGGGAGTCAGCATGCTGCTCTCCAGGTGGAGGTGGCCATCGATGAATCCCGGCAGAATGTAGCTCCCCGTCACGGCCAGCCTGGGGCCGGGATAATCCCCCAGGCCGACGATGATCCCATCGAACAGG
>JAGVPN010000458.1 GCA_020052215.1 Syntrophobacterales bacterium | reverse complement strand
TGCGGTGGGTCACCCCTCTCAGGGGCAGAAATTGGCCCCGCTCCACCCCGATGCGGTCGAATTCCTTGAGCAGTAGCCGCTGAAAGAGGTTGTCTTCCACCCCTACCAGTTGATAGCCGAATTGCTGGTGCCGGTTGAAAATGGCGCGCATAATCTGATCCAGGGTGGTTTTCTGGATGACCGCATCCATCACGTAAAGCACCATTTCCCGTCGGTCCCAGCCCACCGTGATAAAAGCCTTGTAATCTGCGGTGGCGCCGGTTTCCAGGGAAGGATCAAAAAAACCCGTTACCACCAGGTCCCGATCTTTCAAGCTGTCCGGATGGTAGTAGTGAATCCAGTCCTCCTGGAAAAAGCCGCCGTCCGGCGTCGGTTCATTCATCTTCTCCCGGTTGAAGGCCACGGTGCCCATCAATTGCTTCTGCAGCTTGAGCCGGGCCACCGGGTGCCGGGCCTCCCACAATGACGATCCGTCTTCCTGATAGGCCCGGTAAAGCCGCCGTTGGAAATGGCAGTAGGGTTCATCCGGGCTGGTCAGCATCACGTGCAGGGCGCTGTGCCACCGGAGAATGGTGCCGATGATCATCAGGGTGCCCCGGGCGTCCACCGCGGGATAAACTGCCGATTTCACCCAGTCCAGGATGGATTGGACGATTTCGGGGTTCCGGACGTTGGTGTCATTCTCCAGGTCATCCAGGACGACCAGGTCCGGCCGCCACTGCTTGTGCTTGAGACCCCGGAGGCGCTGCCCCCGTCCCCGGGCCTTTATCCGGATGTCGTTCAAGGTCACGAAATCGTCCACCGGCTTGTTGCCTTTGACCAACTCGCCGAAATCCTGGTGCAGTCTCTCGTTGTAGAGCAGCTCCAGGTAGATGTAGCCGGTGAGATCCGAGGCCAGGTCTTCGGTGTCGCTGCCGATCAGGATAAAATGCCGCTTCCGGAAACAGATCTGGTGGAGGACATAGCCAAAGGAGCACACGGTGGTTTTGGCAAACTCCCGGGGGGCGGCCACCGCCATAGGCGTCACCACCTCATCGTGCCGCTGCTCCAGCATCCGCACCAACTCATGGTGAAAAGGCGCCGGGCCGTGGGGGAAATAGTGCGGCAGATAGGTGCGGCAGAAATACAGGGGATCACTTGCGGCCCGCTCCAGCCGTTGTTTGCGCTTTTCTTCGCTGTCTGCCCAGAAAGGCATCACTTCCAGCGACAGACGCATCAAAATCTTATCGGCCCGCTGGCGAAACTCGCTTTTGGTCAACTTTTTGTTTAAGGTCATGGCACTTCCCTGTGCTGGTTTGCCGCTCATCAGCCCTTTCCTACCCCTGCCGGCCTAACCTGCCTAAAGGTCATGCCTGCGTTGGATGGGTTGCCCCATGCCTCGCTCAGCCTTCGGGATCGGTGAGATCAAGCGGCGCTTAAGATCAGGATTCTTCTTCCAGTTGCCGGAAAAACTCCTGCACCCGGTACGAAATCCGCTTCAATTCCTCCGCGTCCTTCACCCACCCCCGCAGAAATTCGATGAACCGATCCATCACTTCCAGGGCTGCCGCCCGCATGTCCCATCCCTGGCTGCACAGACGGTCCAGGAGATTCACAATCTTGGTCAGTTCATCCAATTCCGGCGCTTTCAGGTCGCCTTTGATGATGAGCCGCCCGGCCTTTTCCCTTAATATCCCCTTTAAGGCTTCTCCCAGCCATCGGGGCGATACCGGCACCTGCCGCCGTTTTTCCTCCCATCTCTCTTCCTGGCGCCACCGCTTCAGGGTTACCAGGGCCACCGGCAGCAGTTCTTGAATCTCTTTCAGGTCCTTGCCCGCCAAGTAAAGTGATTGGGCCTCCTCCTCATAGAGGTCCCGTTTTCCCTTCCTGGTTCTTTTTTTGATCCCCGTCATGGTTGCCTGGATATACGCAATAATCCGTTCAATCTCCAGCACGCCTGGAACAGTTGTCTCTCAGCCCTGATTTCTCCCCCGCAGCCGGGGTCAACCATTCCTGCCCCCAAAGTTTCCGCTTCCCCTCAATAAACCTCCGCCAGCTTATCCCTGACCGCGCTCTCCAGGATTCTGACCGTGCCCCCGGTGATCTTGACGCCTTTGAGCTTGCCTTCCCAAAACCATCGGTACACGGTGGATCGGGACACCGCCAGGCGGTTGGCTACTTCCCTGGGCCTTATCAGACGTTCTTGGCTCATTGCTTCTTCCTCCCTTCTCTGGCACAACTGCTCTTACCCAATTCAAGATTCGTGCAACCTGGAAGACACCTGTCTTCTCCTGTCACATATCCGGCGTTTTGCCTGCCGCCAGTGACGCCTGCAGAAGATAAGACTGAGGGAATGGTCCCCTCTTCTCCAGAGCGCATAAGCAAGCTCCGCCTGATTCACCGGCATTTACCTTGCACTGCTGCAGGCTGCAAATCCTTGCCTCTATAAGTATGACGATTTAAAAACCATAACGGCTGAAGGGATCAGCTGGCCCGGCAAGCTGGCTGGTCCAGGAGGACGAAAGATCTAAGGTGGGCGGCAATTGGTCTAGGGGGATTCGGTAATTTATAGAGGGATTAGCTAAAAGCCCCCCTGTTTCCGGGGTGTATAAGACTTGGTTGGGAAGCATCTAAACGAAATCAGACCGCAGGAAGGGGCCCGCACTGCGCTCCTTTGCATGAACTTTTTGGAGCAGTCCCTAACATGAGCCATTGACTCACCCGTAAAGCCTGAAAAGGTGGTATTGGCTGGTAGCACGGCCTTTTCAGGCTATGCCGACTAATCTGCTTCTTCGGCACAGGCTGGAAAGCCTGTGCCACCGATTAAAAAATTTTTCAAATACAAAAAAATGGCTTGCCCCTTGCATTCAAAATTCACCAGGAACTTCAGGGAAGTTGAACCTGAGCCTTCGGCTCACCCATGAATTATGAAGAGTGTCTGATGGGCATACCCCGAACTTTGAACCTTGAACTTTGAACTTTTCGGAACACGGAGGCTGAAAGATGGAATTATTAAACAAAAAGCGTTTTTTTCGGCCGGATGAGGCCGCGGCGATCCTGGTTATCTCCCGCCGCACCGTCTACCGGATGATTCGTGACGGTCGGATCCCCGGGGTCAAGTGGGGCTGCGGCCCCTGGCGCATCCCCCGGGAAAGCCTGGCCAGTCTGCTGCCGGGCGA
>JAGVPN010000106.1 GCA_020052215.1 Syntrophobacterales bacterium | reverse complement strand
GGTGACCCGGATGTTGTCCCGGGCCCATCGGGCGGTGGCCGATGCCCTGGTCCACGGCAAGGCGATCTGCATTCAGGGGGGCGATTACCGGGTGGGACAACATTGCCAGCACTGCGGGCAATGGTCTATCCACCAATCGGGGGAACCGACCGCAGAATGTTGCACCTGCCAAAGCCCCGAAGACGACCAGAACCCTGCGGAGACGGAAAAGTAACCGCGGCGGTTTTTCTCTAACACATCATGAGGATGGCCCGAACACCTTTGAGGGGGAGACCAGGGGGATGGCCGACATCAGCACCTATAAGGATGCCGGGGTCGATATCGACAAAGCCGACACCTTTATCAAAAGCATTAAACCCCTGGTAAAATCCACCTACCGCACCGGCGTCCTGGGGGAGATCGGCTCGTTCGGCGGCATGTTTCATATGGGCGCGAACCGGTATCGCGACCCGGTGCTGGTATCCTCCACCGATGGGGTGGGGACCAAGCTTAAGATCGCCATCCTGATGAACCGCCATGACACCATCGGTATCGACCTGGTGGCCATGTGCGCCAACGACATTGTGGTCCACGGCGCCACCCCGCTGTTCTTCCTGGACTACTTGGCCGTGGGGCGGCTGTCCCCGGAAATCGCCACCTTGATTATCGACGGCATCGCCCAAGGGTGCCGCCAGGCCCGCTGCTCCCTGATCGGCGGGGAGACCGCGGAGATGCCCGGCATCTACCAGCCCGGCGATTATGACCTGGCCGGCTTTGTGGTGGGGGTGGTGGAACGGGATCAAATTATCGACGGCTCAAGTATCGCCGTGGGCCACCGATTAATCGGTCTCGCCTCCAGCGGCCTCCACGCCAACGGCTACTCCCTGGTCCGCCAGGTGCTTTTGGAGCGCCACCGCCTGAGGGTGGAGGACGAGATCCCGGAATTGGGCGGCCCCTTGGGAGAGGAACTCCTCACACCCACCCGCATCTATGTGGAGACGGTGCTTAACCTGCTGCGGGATTTTCCCTTGAGCGGCATCTGTCACGTTACCGGCGGCGGCTTGACCGGCAATGTGCCCCGCATCCTACCCAAATCCTGCCAGGCGGTGGTGCATCGGCAGTCCTGGCCCGTGCCTCCCATCTTCCACCTGCTGAAAAACCGGGGCAATATCCCCGAAGCCGAAATGCTGCGCACCTTCAACAACGGTATCGGCCTGGTAGTGGTGGTGGGCGAGGAATACGTCGCCGACGTGCTCCTGCGTCTCCAGGGTCTGAACGAACAGGGGTATGTGATCGGCGAGATCATGGGGCGCAAAAATGACGATCCGCCGTTGGTTTATGTCTAACCGCCGATCCACGCCGATTAACCCCGGTGGGGCGGGCCTCCGCGCCCGCCTGATTTTTCTCTTTCCTTCCCGGCAGTAAAACGCTAATCTGCATCCAGAGCCATGGAAACCTGGAAGAATCAGCTTTACTTCGGCGACAACCTGGATATCCTCCAGGGACAGCATATTCCCGCCGGCAGCGTGGACCTGATCTACCTCGACCCGCCCTTCAACTCCAACGCCACCTATAACGTCCTGTTCGCCGAGAAAAGCGGCGAGAAATCCGCGGCCCAGATCACCGCCTTCGAAGACACCTGGCAGTGGGGGCAGGAGGCCGAGGGCGCTTACCACGACGTGGTTACCCTAGGACCCCGGAAACTATCCGACCTGATCCAGGCCCTGCGGTCCTTCCTGGGCCAGAACAATATGATGGCCTACCTCACCATGATGGCGGTGCGCCTGGTGGAACTGCACCGGGTGCTGAAGCCTACGGGGTCCATTTATCTGCACTGTGATCCGACCGCGGGTCATTATTTGAAGCTCTTATTAGATTCAATTTTTGGGAATAAGCAATTCGTTAATGAGATAGTTTGGAAACGGTCTTCTGCTCATAGCGATTCATCAGCTTGTGGAAGGGCACATGATATTATTCTTCTTTATGCCAAAAATAAAGGAAGCTCTATTTGGAATAAACAGTATCAATCATATGATGAATCCTATTTATCATCTCATTATCGCTATGTAACACAAGATGGACGGCGATATAGGACAGATAATTTAACTGCAACCGGGCTAAGCGGAGGAGGATATGAATATGAATGGAATGGTGTAACCAGGATTTGGCGTTGTCCAATAGAAACAATGCAAAGACTCCATGATGAAGGTAAAATTAAATATACAAAAAATGGAGTTGCTGAATATATAAGATATTTTGATGAAATGCCAGGAACACCACTTCAAGATATTTGGACAGATATTCCGCCTATAAACTCTCAGGCCAAAGAACGCCTGGGATACCCCACCCAAAAACCCGAAGCCCTGTTGGAGCGCATCATCCGGGCCAGCAGCAACCCAGGCGACCTGGTGCTGGACCCCTTCTGCGGCTGCGGCACCGCCCTGAACGTGGCGGAGCGGTTGAAACGCCGCTGGATCGGCATCGATATCACCCATCTGGCCATTACCCTGATAAAAAAACGCCTGCACGACAGCTTCGGGCCGGACCTGGCCCCCTATGAAGTCATCGGCGAGCCCGCCGACATACTCAGCGCCGAGGCCCTGGCCCTGACGAACCGGCACCAGTTCGAGTGGTGGGTCTTGGGCCGGGTGGAGGCCCGCCCGGCCCAGGATAAGAAGAAGGGCGCCGACTCCGGGGTGGACGGGGTGATCAATTTCGACGACGACAACTCCGGCAAATATAAGAAGGTGCTGATCCAGGTGAAGAGCGGCGGGGTCAAGGCGGGCGACATTCGGGACCTGAAAGGG
>JAGVPN010000233.1 GCA_020052215.1 Syntrophobacterales bacterium | reverse complement strand
GTGCGTCCTACGCACCATGAGCTTAAGGCCGCGGCGGGCACGGAGGCCCGCTCCAACATTTTTCTGGCCGCAGGCTTCAATCCTGCGCCACTTGTCTGACTACAACTTGGTACTTCAAATTACGCCTTTCGGCTCTCCGCCTTAAAAAACACCACCCCCAAAGGCGGCAGGGTCAGGTTGAGGGAATTAAGCCGGCCGTGGCAGGGGATGGGTGCGGCCTCCATGCCTCCCAGGTTGCCGTGGCCGCTGCCCCCGTAATCAAAGGCGTCGCTGTTGAGGATCTCCTGCCAGAACCCGCCCGCCGGCACCCCCACCCGGTAGTTGTACCGGGGCATGGGGGTGAAGTTGCAGGCCACCAGGATCAGCTCCCCCTCCCGGCCTTTCCTGAGGAAGGTGATGACGCTCTGCATCACGTCGTTGCAGTCGATCCACTCAAATCCCCCGGGGGTGAAATCCTGGGTGAACAGGGCCGCCTCCTGGCGGTAGATGCGGTTCAGGTCCTCGACCCACCTTTGCAAGGCCGCGTGCCGGGGGTCGTTCAGCAGGTGCCAGTCCAGGGAGGCCTCGTGGTACCATTCGGACCACTGCCCGAACTCCCCCCCCATGAAGAGCAGTTTCTTGCCGGGCTGGCCGTACATATACCCCAACAGGAGCCTGAGATTGGCGAACTTCTGCCAGTCGTCCCCGGGCATTTTATTCAGGAGCGACCCCTTGCCATAGACCACCTCGTCGTGGGACAGGGGCAGGAGGAAATTCTCCTGGAAGGCATAAAGCATCCGGAAGGTCAAGGTGTTGTGGTGGTACCGCCGGAACACGGGGTCCACGGCCAGGTATTGCAGGGTGTCGTGCATCCAGCCCATGTCCCACTTGAGGCCGAAGCCCAGGCCCCCCACGTAGATGGGCCGGGAGACCATGGGCCAATCCGTGGACTCCTCGGCCGCGGTTTGGACATCGGGATAGCTCTTATAAATCTCCGTATTGAACTGGCGCAGAAAGGCGATGGCTTCCAGGTCCTCCCGGCCGCCGTACTGGTTGGGCAGCCACTCCCCCTCTTCCCGGGAATAATCCAGGTAGAGCATGGAGGCCACCGCATCCACCCGGAGGCCGTCGGCGTGATAGCGCTCCAGCCAGAACAGGGCGCTGCTCATGAGAAAGCACCTGACCTCGTTCCGGCCGTAATTAAAGATGGCGCTGCGCCAGTCGGGATGAAACCCCTTGCGGGGGTCGGCGTGCTCATAGAGGTGGGTGCCGTCAAAAAAGCCGGGGCCGTGCTCGTCGGCGGGGAAGTGGGAGGGCACCCAGTCCAGGATAACCCCGATGCCGTGCCGGTGCAGATAATCCACCAGAAACATGAAGTCCTGGGGAGCGCCGTAGCGGCTGGTGGGGGCGAAGTAGCCGGTGGTCTGGTAGCCCCAGGAGCCGTAAAAAGGGTGCTCCATGACCGGCATAAATTCCACGTGGGTGAAGCCCAGGCGCTGGACGTGCTCGGCCAAGAGGGGCGCCAGCTCCCGGTAGGTGAGGAAGCGGTCGCCCTCTTCCGGCACCCGCCGCCAGGAGCCCAGGTGCACCTCGTACACGGACTGGGGGGCGTCCAGGGCATTGGCCCGGAAACGCTGCGCCATCCAGTCCCCGTCTTCCCAGGCGTAGTCCAGGTCCCAGACGATGGAGGCGGTCCGGGGCGGGCCTTCAAAGGCAAAGGCGAAGGGGTCGGCCTTGTCCACCCGGTAGTCGCCGTACTTGGAGGCCACGTGGTACTTGTACAGGGCGCCCGGCCCCAAGCCGGGGATAAACCCCTCCCAGATGCCTGACTGGGCCCGGTGCGCTAAGGGGTGGCTGCCTTTGTCCCAGCCGTTGAAGTCGCCGGTGACCCAGACCTGCGCCGCGTCCGGGGCCCACACGGCAAAGTAGGTCCCCGCCGCCTCTTTCTCCTTGAGCACATGGGCTCCCAGCTTGTGGTACAGGCGGTAGTGATTGCCTTCATTAAAGAGATAGAGATCGTCGTCGGTCAAGAGCGAGACGTCGTGCCGCACCAGCAGCGGAGAAGTTTTGGTCTTTTTGGCAGTCATGGGTTTATCTTGGTCGATTTAGTCGATCATTGCAAGAATTAGCTCTGGGGATGAGGGCGAAATTTTTGAGAAAGCCCGATCCATTCATGGCGCTGGGGCGGCTGATAAAAATTGACAAAATTTAAAAAATCCTGCGACAATGCTACCATGACTGCTCGACTTTTTCTGTCCTCCCTCATTTTCATGATCTTGGTGTGGAGTTATCCCGAGTCGGCTTTCGCCTATATTCCGCACTGGGACCCCCAAGAGGGTTTCTTTATCCGCCAGTTTTCCTACCTCTTTTTCCTGGTCGCCATGCTGTTTTTCTTCTATGAACTCAAGCAGGAGAACCTCCGCCAAAAACCGGGCTTTGCCCTTCTGGCCCTGGCCAGCGGCTTTTTCGCTTTATGGAACCTGGATTGCTTCGTGGGGCAATTCGCCGCCCTGAATCTCAGCGCCCCGGTTATTTTAGAGCCGGGCGGGATTTTTTCCCAGAAACTCGTGATGACCGATCCCGGGGTCTGGGTCTATTATCTAACCAAATTGGATCACTTGCTGTTAGTACCGGCCTTCTTATTCCTTTATTTTGGCATCAGGGCCCTGGCCAGGAGCCGAATCTAGGCGGAACCATGGTCGCATTACCTCTTTTCCCGGTCTGGCTCATTGACATGTTAGGCTCTGCCCTGATCGTCATCATCGGCTGGGCCTCATTTAATCTGGCCCGGAAATCGAAGCTTCAGGACCCTGATAATGTCATGTGGCTCTTCCTCTATTGCCTCACCGGGGCCTTGCTGGCCTTCTCACTCTCCCGGGCCTTGGGTCACATCTTCGGACACATCCTGGTTTTTTCCGGTCATGAACCTTTCTGGAAACAAATCCGGCCCTATAGCGGCGGACTCAACTCCATTATCTCCATAGTCGTGGCCTCCATCACGCTGTTTTTTCACCACAGCCAGAAATTATACCGCCGTATGACCGCCGACCATAACCGCTTGGCGGCAACCAGCCAGGAAATTCTCACCCTGAATCGGGAGATGGAGGCCCTGGTGATGGAGCGCACCATGTCGGAGATGGCCCTGGGCATTGCCGATGGGATTCGCAATCCCCTCCATATCATCGGCGGCTTTAGCCATCGGCTCCTGAAAAAGACGGCTCCCGATGATCCCGCCAGGGCCTGGGCCACGGCTATCGCTGATGAAGCCAAGCGCCTGGAGCAGATGGTGGGGCATTTCGAGGCCCTGGCTGAAAAAAAGGAAGCCTTTTTTGGCCAGGAAAATCTTAATATTATCGTCAAGGATATCCTGGATATTCTGAAGCCGGAGATGGAAAGGCGGGATATTCGCCTGGTGAGCGGTTTTTATCCTAACCCCATCGTCGGCCGCTTCAACAAGCACCTCCTCAAGGTGGCCATCGCCCATTTGGTGCGTAATGCCATTGAAGCCACGCCCCACGGGCAAATCCACGTGGCTACCTCTATGGAACGAAATCTGGCCGAAGTGATCATCCGGGACACCGGCCGGGGTATGGCGAAAGAAGTGGTGGAAAGGGTCTTCGAGCCGTTCTATACCACCAAGGT
>JAGVPN010000051.1 GCA_020052215.1 Syntrophobacterales bacterium | reverse complement strand
GATGGTTTTGGCGGGGATTATCTTGCTGGCGGGCGCCTGTTCGCCCCCCAAACCGGAGCCCGTGAAGACCGGGACCATCGCCGACGGGGATTATGATCCCGCCAATTGGGGCAAGCTCTATCCCCTGGAATACGACTCCTGGCTCAAGAGCAAAGACCCCAACGCGCCGGGGCTCAGTAAATACCGCAAGGGTTGGACCGGCGGCGACAAGTTCGACAAGCTGAGCGAATATCCGTTCATGGCTCTCTTGTTCAACGGCTGGGGGTTCGGCGTGGAGTACAACGAAATCCGGGGCCATTACTACATGCTCATCGACCAGCTGGAGATCGACCCTTCCCGGCTCAAGGCCGGTGGCGTCTGCCTCACCTGCAAGAGCCCCTTTGCCTCCAAGCTGCAGAAGGAGATGGGGTTAAATTACTTTAAAGTCCCGTATCTGGAAGTGCACGCCAAGATTCCGGCCCAGTTCCAGCGCATGGGGGTGACGTGCATCGATTGCCACGACAACAAGACCATGGACCTGAAGCTTTCCCGCTGGACCCTGGATAAGGCCCTCAAGGACATGAGTTTTGACCCTGCCGCGGCCACCCGCCAGGAAAAGCGGAGCCTGGTGTGCGCCCAGTGCCACGTGACTTATATCATCCCCAAAGACCAGGAGATGAAATCGGTTAGCGTCTTTTTTCCCTGGCAGGGCAGCAAGTTCGGAGATATTTCGGTGGAGAACGTCATCAAAATCCTCAAAAGCGACCCCGCCCTCCTGGAGTGGAAGCAGAATGTCACCGGCTTCAAGCTGGGCTACTCCCGGCACCCGGAATTTGAGGTTTATAGCAAAAACAGCGTGCACTGGAACGCCAATGTCGCCTGCGCCGACTGCCACATGCAGTATACGCGGGTGGGGGCCAACAAGATTTCCAACCACAACGTGGGCAGCCCCCTGATTCAGGGGATGGTGGCCTGCCAGCAGTGCCACGCCGAGTCCGCCGACTGGCTGAAAGCGCAGGTGATCGCCATCCAGGACCGCACCACTTCGCTCCTGAACCGGGCCGGGTACTCTACCGCAGTGGCGGCCAAGCTCTTTGAAGCGGTCCACAAGGCCCAGGCCGAGGGGAAAAATATCGACAAGGGTCTTTACGACCAGGCCAAGGACCTGTATCTGGAAGCCTTTTACCGGATAAATTACATCGGCGCCGAAAATTCTGCGGGCTTCCACAACCCCACGGAAGCCGCCCGCATCTGCGGCGACTCTGTGGCCTTTGCGGAAAAATCCAGCGGCTTGCTGCGCCAGGCCCTGGCTCAGGCCGGGGTGACGCAGCCGGTCAACCTCAACCTGGATATGGCCAAATACTTGCAAAACCGGGGGGTCAAGAAACTTAACTTTAAACCCCAGGAGGAATTCAAAGATCCTTTCGGGATCCAGAACTTGCTGACTCCCGCCCCTTCCTTGGGGTTGCCGGCAGTAAAATGAGGGTCCTCCTGATACTGGCGGGCTTGGCGCTCTTGGGTGGGAGCGCCTGGGCCCAGGCATCCGGCGACCTCTTACAACAAGGCCAAGAAGTTTTTGAGGAGAATTGTGCCCAGTGCCATCGCGCCAATGGCGAGGGGCTCCCGGCCACCTTTCCGGCCTTGAATAAAAACCCTTTTGTCCTGGGTGATCCCAAGCCGGTGATTGCCACCATCCTCAATGGCCGCAAAGGCAACCTGGGGCGCATGCCCGGCTGGAAGGATAAACTGGACGACCAGCAAATCGCCGCGGTGGTCACCTACATCCGCCAGGCCTGGTCAAACCGGGCCCCGGCCGTCACCCCGGCCATGGTGGCGGCCACGAGAACCAAGTGATATATTTTTAGTTAACCTCCCGCGGATCTTATAAGGGAAAGGGCTGAAAAGTCGGTTCGAAGCATTTCCGGCCCTCCCCGCAAAACCCTTTTTTAAAAGTCTCAAGGTGATATACTCCTCAAATAACTTATGGGGGCATGGCCTTGAGGCGCATGGCCCCGGTTGCCTTGAGGAGTAATCACCGCGATGCACCCCCGTCTGCCGCGATCATGCCTCGGTATTTTCCTGGCGCTGATGCTCCTGACGACCATTCCGGCCTGCGGGGTCCGGCAGTTGGCCACCGGGGAGATTCAGCCCCCGAAGGTGAACTGGCAGGGCATCGCTCTGGGGCGCCCCACCCCCGGGGGCTGGCCCCTGGCCGTTATGCTCCTCCTGACGAATCCCAATTCCCAGTCCCTCAACCTGCAAGGCTACGACTATGAGCTGTGGCTGGAGGGGAAAAGCGTGGCCCAGGGCACCAGCCAGGAACCGGTCAGCCTGCCCCCCCAGGGACAGACGGTGGCCAGGGTTCCCATCCTGGTGAAGCTGCCCGCGGTCCTGGGACTGCTTCCCCTGCTGCTCAGGCCTGAACCGCCGCCGCTCCACTACCAGGTCGCCGGCTATTTCCGCCTGTCCGAGGTGATGGGCGGCCTGGTCCGGATACCGTTCCGCTTCCAAGGCCAGGTCACCCCCAAAGAAGGCCTGGAAGCCCTCCGCCCCTACCTGTCCCGGGAGGGCGATCGTCGCCAATAATTTTTTGACGGTTTACAGGCCCTTCCGCCGGTGGTCAGGAGCCAACGTTACCGGCCTCAAACCTGGAGGGCGTCAAGGGTGAATCCGGCCCTTATCCATAATTTTAGGCAAGTTTCCCTTGATAAATCCTCCACAAATATTTATAAATGGTTAACGTTTGCGTCTTTGTTCTCTTTTTCTGGTCATTTCCCTTGCTGAAGCTTAACCACGGCCCCATACAAACAAGGAGGAACCATGAAACGTTTCGGAATAGGTTTTGCGCTGGTGCTTTCCCTAAGTTTGATTCTGGCTTCCTTAACTGCCCCCCCCGGCGTCGCGGCCGCCGAAAAAACCGTGACCATCGGCTTCACCGCCTCCCAGACCGGCAAACTCAATGTTGAGGCGACCCGCCAGATTAATGGTTTGCACCTTTGGGTGGAGCAGGTGAATGGCGCCGGCGGCATCAAGCTACCCGACGGCACCGTGATCAAATTCGCCGACAAATTTTACGACGATGAAAGTAAAAAAGAACGGGTTCAGGAATTGTATACTAAATTAATCAACACCGATAAGGCCGATTTCCTGATCAGTCCTTACAGCAGCGGCCTGACGGACGCCTCTGCGGTGATCGCCCAGCAGTACAACCGGATCATGATCACGGCCGGAGCGGCCTCCGATTCCACTTACAAAAAAGGCTATACCCTGGTTTACCAATCCTATACTCCGGCCAGCCGTTACCTGACCGGGGCGGTTGACATCCTGGTAAAACTCACCCCCAAGTCCAAAAAAATCGCCATTATTCACGAGAATGACAAGTTCGCCACCGATGTGGTGAAAGACCTGAGGAAATACGCCGAGGAGAAGGGCTTCAAGGTGGTCCTCTTCGAGGGTTATGACAGCGCCACCGCCGACTTTGCCCCCTTCATCAACAAGATACCGGCTGACGTCGATGCCATCATGGGGGGCGGCCATTTCGCCGATACCACCACCCTGGCCCGGCAAATCTATGAAAAGAAGATCAACACCCGGCTGATCGCTCTGCTGGTGGCCCCGCCGGAGCCCAAGTTCGCCGAACTGGGCGAGGCCTGTATCTCGGTGATTGGCTCTTCCCAGTGGGAACCTCTGGCCCATTTCACCAAGGAATCGGCCCAAAAAGAGGGGATCGCCTGGTTCGGGCCCACCGGGGAGGACTTCATCAAGGCCTACAAGGCCAAATTCAAAGAAGACCCGTCTTACCATAGCGCCGGGGGCTACGTGGCCGG
>JAGVPN010000360.1 GCA_020052215.1 Syntrophobacterales bacterium | reverse complement strand
TCAATCCTCTGAAGGCGTCCAAACGCCAAGCCGCCGGCCGCTAAGCAGGCGTTGAACGGACAGCGCGGCCCGACTAACCAGCCGGCCGCGCTTTCCTTTTTTCCCGCCCTATTCTCTCCTATCCCAACTTTTCCAGGGCTGCCTTAATCCGGGTCAATCCCGTGGCGATCCGCTCCCGGGACGTGGCATAGGAAAACCTCAGGCAGTTGTCCTCGCCGAACTCGCCCCCGGGCACCGCCGCCACCTGGGCCTCCTCCAGCAAGTAGGCCGCCAGGGCCCCGGACCGGGATTGTCCCGGCGCTACCGTAAGCTTGTCATAATACGCCGAAAAATTGGGGAAGATATAAAACGCCCCACCCGGCCTGATGGTGGTGACGCCCGGAATGTCCAGCACCCGCCGGTAGATGTCGTCCCGCCGCCAGGCAAACTCCGCCAGCATTGTCGCCACCGAGTCCTGGGGGCCGGAGAGCGCCTCCACCGCGGCCTTCTGGGCAATGGAGTTGGGGTTGGAAGTGCTCTGGCTCTGCAGGGTGTCCGCCGCCTTGATCCCGGCTTCGGGGCCCGCCAGATAGCCGATGCGCCAGCCGGTCATGGCATAGGCCTTGGAGACGCCGTTGAAGACAAAGGTGCGGGCCTTGAGTTCCGGGCTCAGCATGGCGAGATTGACGAATTTGGCCCCGTCGAACATGATCTTGTCGTAGATGTCGTCGGAGATGACATAGATCCCGGCCGCCAGCGCCACTTCCCCCAGGGCCGCCAGTTCGGCTGCGGTGTAGACCCCGCCCGTGGGATTGGAGGGGCTGTTCAGCACCAGGGCCTTGGTCCGGGGCGTGAGGCTGGCCTTCAGTTCCGCCGCGGTGAGATTGAAGCCGTTGGCCTCCCGGGTGGGGACGATCACCGGCTTGGCTTCGGCCAGCATGGCCATGGGTACATAGGAGACCCAGTACGGGGCCGGAATGATTACCTCATCGCCCGGGTCGAACAGCACCTGGAACAGGTTGTAGAGGCTGTGCTTGCCGCCGCAGGATACCAGGATCTCGCTGGGTTTGTAGGTCAGGCCGTAGTCGGCCTGAAAGCGATTGGCGATGGCGGCTTTCAATTCCGGGGTGCCGCCCACCGGGGTATAGCGGGTAAAACCCTCCCGGATGGCCCGGATGGCGGCCTCCCGGATGTTGTCCGGGGTTTCGAAATCCGGCTCCCCTACCCCGAAGTTGACTATATCGACCCCCTGCGCCTTGAGCTGATTGGCCTTGGCATTCAGGGCCAGAGTGGCGGAAGGGGGAATCTGGCGGATACGACGGGCAAGTTGCATGATGACTCCTTTGGGGATAAAATTTGCCAGGCGGTACGAGTCGGAACCAGATATTAACCGGATCTCTTAATCGGTTACTTTGCGGTTGACCTGAACCTGCTGGAAATCCCCCCTAACCCCCCTTTGGAAAAGGGGGGAAAAGGAAAGTCCCCCTTTGAAAAAGGGGGATTTAGGGGGATTTTAATCAGCTCAGTTCATCTCCGAGCAATATCTTCCCTCTCGCCGCCTCACAACAACAATCTTTTGAAAATTATCTAACATTATGATAATTGTCAACTGCGGGAGGCTCACTCGGTGAAATCCGTCGCCATCATCACCAAAAAATTCAAACCCGATGCCCTGGAAGCGGGCCGGGCCTTAAAAACCTGGCTCGAAGGGCGCGGGGTAAAAGCCTGCCATTTCGAAAACGAGCCCGAACCCCTGATCCCGCCTTTACCTGATGACGTGGAGTTCATCGTGGTGATGGGGGGTGACGGCACCATCTTAAGCGTGGCCCGCCACTTCGGTGAGCGGGGCGTGCCCATCTTCGGGGTCAACCTGGGGGGCCTGGGATTTCTCACGGAAATCTCCCTGGCCGAACTCTACCCCTGCATGGCCGAGCACGTGCTCACCGGCAAATTTGAAGTGGAAGAGCGCTTGATGCTCACCGTCACCCTGTTCCGGCACGGCCAGGTCGCCTGGCAGGAATTCGTCTTAAACGACGCGGTGATCAACAAAGGCGCCCTGGCCCGCATCACCGAGATGACCACCTGGATCGACGGGGAATACCTCACGGTTTACCGGGCCGACGGGCTCATCCTCGCCACCCCCACCGGCTCCACCGCCTACAACCTGTCCGCCGGGGGGCCCATCGTCTATCCCACCCTGCACCACCTCATCCTGCTGCCCATCTGCTCCCACACCCTGAGCAACCGCCCCATCATCCTACCGGACACGGTCACGGTGGCCGTCACCCTGGACGAAAAAGTCCAGGATGTCTACCTCACCCTGGACGGCCAGGTGGGGCAGGCCATGGAGCCGGGCGACCGGGTGGAAATCCGCCGGGCCCCCTACCACCTGAAACTGGTAAAATCGCCCCACCGCAGCCATTTCGAAATCCTCCGCACCAAACTGGGCTGGGGCGAACTGGGGGTCTGTAAGTAGCAGGGGCCAGGGGTCAGGGGCCGGTAGCCAGTGGTCAGGGTTAACCGTAGGGGCGACCCGGCGGGTCGCCTTTTATCTCGTTCCCAAGCTCCAGCTTGGGAACGCCTTTACTCGCCAAGCTCAGCTTGGCAACCATTTTCGTTCCCAAGTACAACTTGGGAACTAGTGGAGGAAATCCTAATATCAAGATGCAAAGGCTTCATTCGCAATCTGGTGGCCCCAGCACAGCGGCGCCAAAACCGCTGTCAATCTTTAGAGGATAACAGGAGTTACAAGTGCAGCACAAACACCTCAAGTCCAAAGAAACAGGCAAGCCAAAGGTCTTTGCAGTATCCAACATCATTGAATTCATCGAGGTGGCCCTCTATTTCGATCAAAACGTGATTTTCAGAGGACAGACCAAGGAATGGCCATTGGTTCCGTCTGCTGGGCGTGATGTAGATCGATCTCGTGTTCTGGAGAATGAAAAAGAAATCCTGGAGGAGTTCAAGCGCGAGTCCATTCCATATATTGATTTCGTTCCGAAAAACGACTGGCAGTGGTTGGCGCTAGCACAACATAACAGGTTGCCAACCCGCCTTCTTGATTGGACAACGAATCCCTTGGCAGCGCTCTGGTTTGCTGTAAAAGACTCTGCGATTGAAGATAGCCCAGCAGTAGTGTGGGCATTTCGCTACAAAAAGAGCGAGGCTATCTGCGATACGTCTGATCCTGATCTAAAATCACCCTTCTTTATTGACGAGACTTTTTTATACTTCCCAGAACATGTTTTCCCTTCCATTCAAGCCCAGTCCGGTGCCTTCACCGTGCACCACCGAGAAGAAAAAAATCCTGGTCTGTTTCCTCCATTTGAGCAAATTTTTAAAAATGCAGATTTGAGGCTATCCAAGATCGAAATAGCGTCTGATTCCTTCCCCAGTATCCAATATCAACTATTCCGGATTGGAATAAGCCCAGCTTCGTTGTTTCCAGGGTTGCCAGGACTCGCGGAAAAGATACGTTATGATAATATTTTGCGCGAGGATGAATTCAATGCCTAACCAGAGAATTAACCCGACGATGAACCACTATGTTATTTTTACTAACACCTAACACCTAACACCTGACACCTGATATGACTGATCCCATCAAAGAATTCCCCATGTGGCGCTACCGGAAGGGCAAGGTAGAAGAAACCAAAGACGTGGTGGTCGTCGAGGAACCCCTGCAAATCCGTTTAAGCGGCGAGCCGTTTCAGGTCTTGATGCGCCTGCCGGGCTGGGAGAAGGAACTGGCCCTGGGGTTTTTGTTTACCGAGGGCATCGTCCGGGACCTGGCCGAGGTCATTACGATTCATTTCTGCGGCACCGGCACCGACCCCATGCTGCCCCCCAACGTGGTGGACGTGATGCTGACCGAGGCGGCCCTGGCGCGGCGAGGCCGCCGCCACCTGGAGGTGTCTTATTCTAGCTGCGGCCTCTGTGCCAAAGAGGCGGTGAGCGAGATCTGCCAGAAGGTTCCCCCGGTGCAGAGCGCACTCATCATCTCCCCGGAGGCGCTGTTGTCCCTCATGGGCCGTCTCCAGGAAGCCCAGACTATCTACCGGGACACCGGCGGGACCCACGCCGTGGCCCTGGCCAGCCCCGACGGACGGGTCTTCATCCACGCCGAGGACGTGGGGCGCCACAATGCCATGGACAAGGTCATCGGCCGGGCCGTGATCACCCGCCAGGACCTCACCAATATAGTGGCCCTGCTTTCCGGCCGCATCAGCTTCGAGATGGCCCTGAAATGTATCCGGGCCGGCATCCCTATCCTGGCCGCGGTCTCGGCCCCCACCTCCATGGCCCTGGAGCTGGCCCAGGAACTCAACCTCACCACCGTGGGCTTCGTCCGGGACCAGCGCCTTAATATTTATACCGCGCCTGAACGGGTGGCGGAGGTCGGAACCTGATTTTAATACCAAGTTAAGACCTCTGCGAAAAACCATTTTGTCATCCTGAGCGGAGCGAAGGATCTCGTATTTTCTCGTAGCTATGAGATTCTTCGGTCGCTCCACTCCCTCAGAATGACAAGCAATCAACTGGTGGCACAGGCGTCTCGCCTGTGCAGGCGCAGGCTAAAGCCTGCGGCTACCGATAATTGTCTTGTGAACGCTACTCTGTATAAGGGCACGGCACACCTTACCCCGACGTGCTCACCTAAAATAAAACCGGGGCGACCCACCGGGTCGCCCCTGACTAAAAACCGAAAACCCAAAACCCAAAACCGAAAACCGAAAACCGGCTTTTACGTTGCCTGGTTGATGGCGGACAACTGCCAGGGGTTATTGCCCACGGAGCGGCTGAAGGTCCAGTATTCCTCAAACTTCACCGGGTCAGTTTTGCTCCCTTCCATCACCTGGCCGGTGGTTTCATCCACGTTGTAATCCAGCAGGTTGGCAAAGACTCGCACGGTGATTAAGTCGGAGCCCGATTCCTGCCAGGCCTCGGTGATATCCACGGACCGCACCGCGATATTTTCCAGGCGGTTGATCTTCTTCTGGGCTTTCAGCGCCTCAGCATCCCCCTGGAAAACCCGATACATTTCATCGGTCAGCAGAGTGCGGACGCTGGCCATATCCCGGTTGGCCCAGGCCCCCTGAATCTTAAAGAAGCTATCCGTACACCATTCCTGAAATTTGGCTTCGTCGAAATAGGGGTCGAATTGCCGGATGTTGGCCAGGCCCCGTTCCAGGTCCTGGTCGCTCCCCAGCGCCGCGGCCTGGGGCTGGTCATACAACGGCGGGTATTGAGCCTGAGGCGGCAGTTCCACGTTGCCGCTGCTCTGGTAATATCCCGCGGTGGCGCTGGCTTCGGTGCGCTTCTTCTTGATGTACCAGTAGACCAGGTAGGCAATGCCCGCCAGCAGCAGGATATCCATCAGGCCGATGCCGCCCCCGCCGGTGGCGCCGGCGCCGGTGGTGCCGCTTTGGGCCGCAGGCCCGCCGAACAGGCTATGGAAGAGCATCCCGCCGGCCAGG
>JAGVPN010000510.1 GCA_020052215.1 Syntrophobacterales bacterium | reverse complement strand
CAGATCACCCAGATGTCAATCTAATTGGTCCCTCCTGCCCTCCCGGTGGGATCAGGCAGGAAGTCTGGGGCCGCGTCCGGGGCAGGCAATCCTGAGGACCCGGGGATTACGGCGCCGTTGGCGGTCCCAGGCCCGGTTCCGCCGGTGCCGGGGCCGGTTCCAAATCCTCGCCCCGGCTATGGGGGCCGCCGAATAACCGGACGGTGACGATAGAGAGTTCATACATGCCGTAAAGGGGGATGGCGATGGCCGCCATGGTGAGCACGTCGGCGTGAAAGGCCGCAACCACCGCGCTGAGCAGGATCGCCACCCGCCGCTGGCGGCGCAAAGCCTCCACTCGCACGATCCCCACCCTGGCCAGGATCAACAGGATCAGGGGCAATTCAAAGATCAACCCGAACAGCAGGAGCAGGCGCAGGCAGAAATTAACAAACTGTGTCAGGTTGAGCATGGAAAACAGGAACTCGCTCTCATAGCGCAGGGAAAAAGAGATGATCAGGGGCCACACCAGCTTGAGGAAAAAGAAATCTCCCAGGACAAAGGCGACCGTGCCCACCGGCAGGAAATAATAGATAATCTTCTTTTCCTTGGGGTAAAGGGCCGGCGCAAAAAACAGCCACATCTGGTAGAGAATCAGGGGAAAAGCCAGGGCCAGCCCCGTGATCAGGGTGATCTTCATCTGGACGAAAAACGGCTCCAGAGGGGCCATGTAGTTGAGCCGGTGGGGATTAACCTTGGGAGGTGTAGGCGTCACCCCCGCCCGTTGGGCGAGGTCAGGAAATTTCTGCGCGGCCCAGGACCCCAGGACATAGGACCATTTCTCGGTGACCGAGGGCTCTTGTAGGGGCCGGGTGATGAAATGCTGCACCGTGGGGACCAGGGGCCAGGAGACCGCCATACAGACGATAACGGCCACCACGCAAACAATGAGACGGCGGCGGAGTTCCTCCAGGTGCTCCAGAAATGACATGGTGGTCACGGCCGGCGCTCCTCCCGCCGGGGTCCGGCGAAAACCGGGTTAGCCTGGGCTACCGCACCTCGCTCCGTCAACCTGGATCTCCAGAAACCGCGCCTTGGATGCATGAGGCCATTTTACCCCATGGCCCGCCCCTTGGCAACGTCAGCCGGGAAGTCCGGTCCCTGGCGCATCTTCTGACTGAACCTCAGGCCGGGTTTGCTTTGCATTTAGCTGATACCGAGTTGCGTTCAAAGAGCTACTTTTGTAGGCGCAGGCTTTAGCCTGCGCCAGCACAGGCTGGAAAGCCTGTGCCACCCATTGACTGCCAATTTATATGAAAGCAAGGAAATGACCCTTATATAAAACCACGAAAAAAGGGCGGACACGAAAGTCCGCCCGGACGAAATAATGATGACCACAGGCCAGAGGCCAGTGCTACTGGATGCCTAAAATTGATGATAGGGCGCGGTGCGCACCCTATATTTCCTTGATCAGTTTTTGCGGACGTTTTCCCGGATAAAACCGACAATGTCGCCAGTATCGGTGCCGGGGCCGAAGATGGCGGCGATGCCGGCCGCCTTCAAGGGCGGAATGTCCTCATCGGGAATAATGCCGCCGCCCATCACCAGGACATCACCGATGCCTTTTTCCTTCACCAGTTCCATGACCCGGGGGAACAGGTAGTTGTGGGCTCCGGAGAGCACGCTCATGGCGATGACATCCGCATCTTCCTGGACCGCGGCCGCCACGATCTGCTCCGGGGTCTGCCTGAGGCCGGTGTAGATCACTTCCATGCCGGCATCCCGCAAGGCCGCGCAGATGACTTTGATGCCCCGATCATGCCCGTCCAAACCGGGCTTGGCGGTCAACACCCTGATCTTTCTTTCTTCCGGCATTTTTTATCTCCTGTTACGAAAAGTCTTCCGTAGGGTGCGTCTTACGCACCAGTTAATCCAAGGTATCGGCGGGCAATGCCCGCCCTACATTTGGTCTTGTAGGGGCAGGTTTTAAACCCGCCCCTATAGCCATTCAAAGCTCTGCTCAGATCAGCGCCGGGGCTTCGTATTCGCCGAAGACCCCTCGCAGGGTATCACAGACCTCGCCCAGGGTGGCCAGGGCCTTGACCGCCTTCAGGATGGGCGGCATAAGATTGTCGGTGCCTGCGGCTGCGACCTTGAGTTCCGCCAGGGCAAGGTGTACGGCGGCATTGTCCCGGCTGCTCTTCAGTTCCTGGAGGCGGGCCACCTGTTTGGCGCCCACCTCCGGGTCAACTTTGAGGAGGCCCGTGAGCTTGTCTTCGTGGGTCTGAAAGCGGTTCAGGCCCACGATGATGCGCTCGCCTTTTTCGATCTCCCGTTGGAACCGGTAGGCGCTGGCGCCGATCTCTTTCTGGATGAAGCCCTTTTCAATGGCCGCCACGGCGCCGCCCATGCGGTCGATCTGGTCGATGTACTCCTGGGCCCGGGCCTCCACTTCGTCGGTGAGGTTCTCGAGGTAGTAGGAGCCTGCCAGGGGGTCGATGGTATCGCAGACGTTGGTCTCAAAGGCCACCACCTGCTGGGAGCGCAGCGCCACCTGGACCGCCACCTCGGAGGGCAGGGCCAGGGCTTCGTCAAAGGAGTTGGTGTGCAGGGACTGGGTCCCGCCCAGCACCGCGCTCATGGCCTGGAAGGCCACCCGCATGATGTTGTTCAGGGGCTGCTGGGCCGTCAAGGAGCAGCCCGCGGTCTGGGTGTGGAAGCGGAGCATCAGGGACCGGGGGTCCTGGGCGTTGAAGCGCTCCTTCATGATCTTGGCCCACAGGCGCCGGGCGGCCCGGAACTTGGCCACTTCCTCCAGGAAATCGGAGTGGGAGTTGAAGAAAAACGACAGCCGGGGCCCGAATTCATCCACCTTCATGCCCGCGGCGATGGCCGCCTCCACGTAGGCGATGCCGTTGGCCAGGGTGAAGGCGACTTCCTGCACCGCGGTGGAGCCGGCTTCCCGGATGTGGTAGCCGCTGATGCTGATGGTGTTCCACTGGGGCACTTCCTTGGTGCAATAGGCGAAGATGTCGGTGATCAGGCGCATGGAGGGCCGGGGCGCAAAGATGTAGGTGCCCCGGGCCGGATATTCCTTCAGGATGTCGTTTTGCACGGTGCCGCGCAATTTATCGAAGGGCACCCCTTGCTTCTCCGCCACCGCCAGGTACATGGCCATGATGACCGCGCAGGGCGAATTGATGGTCATGGAGGTGGACACCTGGTCCAGAGGGATGCCCTGGAACAGTCTCTCTATGTCCCACAAGGAGTCGATACACACCCCGACCTTGCCCACTTCCCCCTGGGCCAGGGGGTGATCGGAATCGTAGCCGATCTGGGTGGGGAGGTCAAAGGCTACGCTCAACCCGGTCTGGCCGGATTTCAGGAGGAAATGGTAGCGCTCGTTGGTCTCCTCGGCGGTGGCGAAACCGGCATACTGCCGCATGGTCCAGAAGCGGCCGCGGTAGGCGGTGGGCTGCACCGCCCGGGTGTAGGGATACTGGCCCGGCATACCCAACTGCTTCAGGTAGTCGAACTCTGCCATATCCAGGGGAGTATAAACCCGCTTGACGGGGATGCCCGAGGTGTTGGCAAAATCCGCTTTGCGCTCCGGCATCTTTTGCAACACCTTGGACACCCGCTCATCATACTTGGTCTGGGCCGCTTTGAGGCCATCCATCTGGTCTTTGTCAGACATGTCCCATCCTCCCTATCCGTTTGATGAGCGGGGCGCTCATCGCAAAATCACCCTATAGAAAAATCTAAAACGGCTGAACTTTACCTTATCGTGAAATATCGAACAAGGAAAAAATTTTATGCCGCGCGCCGGGGCAACACTTAACCCCATACAGCCTACCTGACGCACCCGCCCCTGCCTATCAGAGAATTCCTGAATTTCTTGTCAAAAATTTTCTTACCGGGCGCCTGGGGCGAGAAGCAGCCGGTCCTCCCAGCCTGCCAGAGAACAAAGGGCGCCCACCCGGGAGCGCCCTGATTAATCAGTCGAAAAACCACCACGCCCCTTAGATTTCGCCGTCCTGCTCCATCTTGGCCAGGGCCTCGAACCGGATATCCATGCCCAGAATTCCCTGGATTTCATCGGCGTCATTGCGCACCGGTACGCTTACGGTGATGCACACGGCGCCGGTAAACCGGGAGGTATAGAAGTCCGAGACAAATACCTTGCCCGTCTTGATGGGTTCGATAAACCAGGTGCGGTTGGACAGGTCCTCATCCAGTTTCATCTCGGCGTACTTGGCCCGGTCAACAATGTGAGTGATATTCTTGGTGATCTTGCGCCCATCCAGGTTGACCACATACATGAACTGGGTGAAGGGAAAATTGTCCAGGGCTTTTTGCAGGATGGGCTCCATCCGCGCCGGCTCCATGGAGCGGATATCTTCCGACAAGGCCAGGTCCGCGGCCAGGTGGGCCGCCAGCTTGTAGGCCTTCTGCTTGAGCTGGTCGAATTCCGAGACAAAGAGCTCGGAGAGGTAACGGCGGGCCAGGTTCTCCATCTCTTCGTCGGAGATGGTGGTGCACCGGCCGGACTCATACAGTTCCATGATGCGCTTAAAAATCTTGGCCACCCCGGGGTGGTTCTTGTCCACCGCCCGTTCCCCTTCCAGCTTCAGCCGGGAATTGAGCCAATGGACGATGCCGGCCTTGCCGGATTTGTCGGTAATGGTGATTCGGATAGGCCGGTTCAGGATCTTGGCCGTATCGAAGGCGTTGTAGATCTCCTCGTTCTTGAGGAGCCCGTCGGCGTGGATGCCGGCGCTGGTGTTGTTGAAGTTCTTCCCCACGAAGGGGTAATTGGGTGGAATGTGATAGCGCAGTTCCCGCTCGAAATACTCGCCAATCTCGCTGATCACCCTGGTGTCAATGCCGTCGGTGGCGCCCCGGAGCGAAATGTACTCAACCAGCATGCCCTCGATGGGGGCGTTGCCGGTGCGCTCCCCGAAACCCAAGAGCGCCCCGTTCACCGCGCCGCAGCCGTAGAGCCAGGCGGTGACGCTGTTAACCAGGACTTTATGGAAATCGTTGTGCCCGTGCCACTCCAGGAGATAGCCCGGTACTCCGGCATCGTCGATCATGGCCCGCACCAGCTTGGGGACGCTCCGGGGCAGGGCGGCGCCGGGATAAGGCACGCCATAGCCCATGGTGTCGCACAGCCGCATCTTGATGTCGACACCGCTCTCTTCCCGCAACTTCATCAACTCGATGGCGAAGGGGACGCAAAAGCCGTAGATGTCGGCCCGGGTGACGTCCTCGAAGTGGCACCGGGGGATAATGTCCATATCCAGGGCCGCCCTGACGATGGACAGGTATTCCTCCATAGCCTTTTTCCGGCCCCAATTCAGCTTCAGGAAGATGTGGTAATCGGACACCGAGGTGAGGATGCCGGTTTCTTTGAGCCCCATCTCTTTCACCAGGGCCAGGTCCGAGGCGTGGGCCCGGATCCAGCCGGTGATTTCCGGGTAGGTATAGCCCCGGGTCCGGCATTGCTCCACGGCCTCTTTGTCCTTGGCGCTATAGAGGAAAAACTCGGTCTGCCGGACGATCCCCTTGGGACCCGACAGGCGGTGGAGCAGGTCGAAGATATCCACGATCTGGCCCACGGTATAGGGGGGCCGGGCCTGCTGCCCATCCCGGAAGGTGGTGTCGGTGAGCAACATCTCCTCGGGGGGTTGGGGCATGACGAACTTGTAGTCGAAGTCGATGCGGGCCACTTCCGTGTACGGGAAGATGTTCCGCATCAGGTTGGGCTCTTCCACCTCCTGCAACCGATGAT
>JAGVPN010000103.1 GCA_020052215.1 Syntrophobacterales bacterium | reverse complement strand
ATGTAAGTGTAGGGCAGGCGCCCTCGCCTGCCCATGGACAGCCGGGGGCGGCTGTCCTACATTTTCATACTTCGTTGTGTCTGGAAGGAAATGATCGTTTGGTATAAGAAGGATAGAAGCCGGGCCCGCTGAGCCCGGCTTTTTTTCATTTAAAGAGATCAATCCCAGGGGCGGACCCGGGTGTCCGCCCTGATCGCTATGCCCCATGGTTGGAGCAAATCTTGGCAGGGCCACAGCTTGCTGCGCCCTCAGAACGATCCTGGCTAAGCCTGGTGGTTTTCTCGGTTGCATTTAAGACGCTGCCGGAGTAAAAGAAAGTTAAGATGGTGGAAAAACCGATAAAACCCCATTACCACGGACACCGCGCCCGCCTTAGGCAGCGCTTCCTCACGGGAGGCCCCGGGGCCTTGCAGGACTATGAACTCCTGGAACTGCTCCTGACCTTCGCCATCCCCTACTCCGACGTCAAGCCCCTGGCCAAGCGGGTGATTGAGCATTTCGGCTCCTTCACCCAGGTCCTGGACGCCAGCCCCGAGGCCCTCATGGAGGTCACGGGGATCAAGGAGTTCGCCGCCATCCTCATCCGCCTGGTGAAGGCCTGCTCGGAATACGCCCTCAAGTCCGAGGCCCTCAAGCGCCAGCCCATCAAGTCCCTGGACAACCTGGTGGAATACTGCCGGGTCTCCATGGGGGGCCTCCCCGACGAGCAGTTCCGGGTGATCTTCCTCAACAGCCAGAATGAAATCATCGCCGAAGAGATCGTCCAGGAAGGCACGGTGAACCAGACGGTGGTCTATCCCCGCAAGGTCTTGGAGTTGGCCCTGAAACACAAGGCCACCGGGCTCATCCTGGTGCACAACCACCCCAGCGGCCACCTAAAACCCTCCGTCGCCGACCAGGAGCTGACCCGGGCCCTGGTGAAGGC
Organism: Syntrophobacterales bacterium; assembly: GCA_020052215.1. GTDB lineage: Bacteria > Desulfobacterota > Desulfobaccia > Desulfobaccales > 0-14-0-80-60-11 > 0-14-0-80-60-11. Next base: position 5,344 of record JAGVPN010000103.1, on the reverse strand, counting down.
CGGCCAGGCCCTCAACCTGACAGTCCACGACCACCTGATCATCGGCCGCCACGGGTATTTTAGTTTGGCGGAACAGAATATGTTATGAGTGTCGTAACAGCCTATAATGGAATAATTAAAAATGATTAAAGGAAAGCCCTATAAAGTTATATTAGCTGAGAAACATGCGATAATCCGACGCGGCGTGAGTATAATTATTCAAGGTATTGATAATTTAGAGGTTGTGGGAGAAGTAGACAATCCGGTTGATCTCTTAGAAATGATAAAAAGGATGACTGTCAATTTAATAATAACAGATTTATTTCCAGATCTTAAATTCTTGGAACTGATCCTGGAGATAAAAATTATTAATCCAAAATTAAGGATATTGATTCTGACTTCCTATAACGATAAGGGTAGTTTGTATCGTTCACTTGCAGCCGGGGCGGATGGCTATCTACTTAAAGAGGACCTTGAAAGCGAGCTTAAATCGGCTATCAAAACCCTACTGAAAGGGGGCACTTTCATCTCTCCGCTACTATCCACACATTTGGCAGACCTATCCATGCAAGAATCTCGCTCTGTAAAAAAGCAACTATTCGGTCCCGAACCAGAAAGACTATTAACCGACACGGAGATGCAGATACTAAAGCTTTTCGCCGAAAGGAAATCAATTACAGAAATAGGGAAAATGCTACATATAGGGATAGGGGCGGTAAGACGTTATCGAAGGAATATTATGCAAAAGCTACATTTCAACACAACTGTTGAATTTTATAATTTTGCCAATAAATATGCTTATATTGGTAATCTAGAATACAGCCGAACTGGAAGAGCCTCTAAATTGGATGAAGAAAACGGCAACAATAAACCATTTATTTTGCGTTCTATTGAATTTGCTCCAGAGCATCATGAAGCTGGGTTAACTATATTAAGTTATTTTGGAAATATTGTTAGGCAAAAATATGCAGGTATGAAGGTTAAAATTAGTATCGAACAGGAAGATCTTACTGTTCGAATGATTATTCAAACTGATGAAGGAAATATCGAAAAAATTGAGAAAACCCTTGAAGAATATGGCCTTGTTATTAAAGGGGAGATGCCAATCACAGAGTTTATTTCTGACCCTTATCAGGTGCTTGAATTAAAACAGCAACTTAGGATTGCACATTTACAACTTGAGAATCAAAAAGAACTATTAGCAGTTACGAAAAATATGCATGAGGAGAGAATTTTTAACTTGGAAGAACAAGTTAGATATTTTCATTCTCACATTGGCAACGGATTAAAATTACTAGAAAATAGGGATATTATCTTAGATTCAGCCATTAGTTTCATAGAAAATAAATTAGAGAAAGGAATTAATAAAGATGATATTTTAGAAATAAAAGAAGCCTTGAAAAAAATTCTAACAAGGGATAAATCGATATTTGATAAAATTGTTGATAAAATAAATGTATTAATTATTCAAGGATCAATTTCAGGAATTGCTGGCAATGCACTTTATGATTTTATTAAGCCTTTTTTAAAGATTTTTTAATTTTATGGCTTGTTCATTATTAACGCTTAACTTTTTTTGGAAAATTCACAACTTTGCAAGACATGGCCGTAAAAGAAATCGCCGCCATCGTCGGCCTAAAAAACCTCCTCACCAGCCCGGAGGAGCGCTGGACCTACGCCTATGACGCCACGGACCGGGCGGCCATGCCGGATTTGGTGGTCTTTCCCGGGTCGGCGGCGGAGGTGGCGGCGATTGTGCGTCTGGCCAATGAGCACCGGTTTCCGGTGGTGCCCCGGGGGGCGGGGACCGGGCGCTCCGGCGGCTCGGTGCCCATAGAGGGCGGGGTGGTGCTGGTCATGACCCGGTTGAACCGTATCCTGGAGATCAGCCGGCCTGATTTGGTGGCGGTGGTGGAACCCGGGGTCATCCTTACCCGGCTGAAGCAGGCGGTGGAGCTTGAGGGCCTGTATTATCCTCCGGACCCGGCCAGCGCCGATTTTTGCACCATCGGCGGTAACGTCGCGGAGTGCGCCGGGGGGGCGGTGGCGGTGCAGTACGGGGTCACCCGGGATTACGTCCTGGGCCTGGAGGTCGCGCTGCCCACCGGGGAGCTCATCACCGCCGGGACCCGCACCATGAAAGGGGTGGTGGGCTATGATCTGACCCGCCTGTTCTTGGGCTCGGAAGGCACCCTGGGGGTGATCACCCGGATCACCCTGCGCCTGGTGGCCAAACCCCCGGCCCGCCAGACCCTGGCCGCGGGATTCGGGACGATGAACGCGGCAACCGAGACGGTGAGCCTGATCCTGAGATCGGGCCTGGCGCCCACGGCCCTGGAGTTCATGGACCAGGTGACGCTGGCGTGCGTCAAGGAGCTGCTGCCCTTTGAGCTGCCGGAGGGTACCGCGGCCCTGCTGCTCATGGCGGTGGACGGCCACCCCCGGGACGTGGAAGACCGGGCGACCCGCATGGCCCGCTTCTGCCGGGAGCAGGGGGCGACCCCGGTCCTGCGGGCCAAGACCGGGGAGGAGGCCGAGGGCCTCTGGCGGGCCCGGAAGGTGATTTCCCCCGCGCTTTTGAAAATTAAGCCCCACAAAGTGAGCGAGGACGTGGCTGTCCCTCTGGGCGCCATTCCGGCGTTGATCGCGGGGCTACAAAAAATTTCCCGGCGCCGGGGACTCATTATTCCCAGCTACGGCCATGCCGGGGACGGCAATATCCACGTCAACGTGCTCTACGATCGCCAGGTCCCCGGGGAACGGGAAATGGTAAACCCGGCGGTGGAGGATATTTTCACCATAGTGCGGGAACTGAACGGCACCCTGTCGGGGGAGCACGGCATCGGTCTCACCAAGGCCCCCTATCTGGGGATGGAGCTGTCCGAGGCGGCCATGGCCTTGCAGCGGCGGATCAAGCAGGCCTTTGATCCCCATAACATCATGAATCCGGGCAAGATCTTTCCCGGGCTGGCGCCACGGCGGTGATTGCCTCTTGACGGACATGGGAGCGCTATGTTAAATATAGATAATTAATGGATATAAGAAATTTTTAATGCTTGACAAAAATTTCACAATGACATACGTTTGAAAACTAAAAACCCGGCGATCAAAATATTGAAGGAGGATATCTCTGCATGGCCACCGTGGAATTCAAAGGTAAAACCTTTACGGTAGATGAAGACGGATTTCTGGAAAATCTGGATCAGTGGAATACGGAGTGGGTGGATTACGTCAAGGACTCCGAGGGCATCGCTGAGCTCAATGACGAGCACTGGAAAGTCATCAACATGCTCCAGGATTACTACAAGAAGAACGGGATTGCCCCCATGGTCCGGATCCTCTCCAAGGTAACCGGCTTCAAACTGAAACATATTTACGAGCTCTTCCCCTCCGGACCGGGCAAAGGCGCCTGTAAGATGGCAGGGTTGGCGAAGCCCACCGGTTGCGTCTAAAGCAGCCTCTCCAGTTTCATCAGTCAAGGCGACAGACAAAGCAGATTCCCTCCTGGCGAGGGAATCTGCTTTATCATGCTTTCCTCATGCCGCCCACACCGAGAATTAGTTTGACATTCGCGGCGCGGGCTTTTAAAGTAAAATCAGGATAATCTTTAATTCTCGTATAATCCAGACGCTCACCGGGTATGCAGAAAATGCCAGGGGAGTGGCTTGTTTATTAGAATTTTGCCCCTGGGGTCAGGAGTGAAGTTCCAGGAGGAGTGCCACATGCCCCGGCCCATTCAGAAGGTATTATTCATCGAACCCCGGTCTCCCCAGGAGCATATTTTTAGCCGGGTGGCCATTCCCCGGCTGGGGTCGCTGTTGTTGGGGACCATCCTGGAGCAGCAGGGGTTGGAGGTCAAGGTGGTGATCGAGGAGATGTCCACTCCCAAATACCCCTCCCTGGACTTTCAACCTGACCTGGTATGTATCTCCAGCATCTCCTCCACCGCTCCCCGGGCCTACGAGCTGGCGGACTTCTATCGGCGGCAGGGCCTGCCGGTGGTCCTGGGCGGCGCCCACCCCAGTTTTCTGCCCCTGGAAGGCTTGGAGCACGCCGATTACGTGGTCTGCGGGGAGGGTGACGAGGCCCTGCCGGAGCTGGTCAACGTCCTGAGCAACGGCGGCAGTCTGGCTGACATCCCCAATCTCTGCTATCGGGACGGGGACACCATCCAGCAAAACCCCTGGCGCCCTTTCCTGGGGGACCTGGATTCCCTCCCCATCCCCAATTACACGCTGATTCACGGCTGGAAGGCCCGAAACCGGCGGGGTGTGGTCTCCATCGCCACCTCCCGGGGCTGCCCCTTCAACTGCAGCTTCTGTTCGGTGATCATGATGTTCGGGCGCAAGCACCGGGTCACTTCCATCGACCGGGTGATCCAAGAGATTCGCCAGAACGGCTCCCAGGCCCGCCATATCTTTTTCTGCGACGACAATTTTACCGCCGACCGCCAGCGCACCAAGGAATTATGCGAGCGCATCATCGCCGAAGGGCTGAAGTTCGAATGGAGCGCCCAGGTGCGGGTGGAAGCCGCCAAGGACCCGGAACTCCTGGAACTCATGGCTAAGAGCGGCTGCTTCGTGGTCTTCGTGGGGCTGGAATCCATCAACCCCGCCACCTTAAAGGCTTACAACAAGTCCCAGACCGTGCAAGGCATCAAGGACTGCGTCAACAATTTCCACCACTTCGGCATCAAGGTCCACGGCATGTTCGTCTTCGGCTCAGAGGAGGACCACTACCAGGTAATCCGGGACACCGTCACGGTTTCCCGCCAGTTGGACCTGGATTCCGTGCAATACCTGATGCTCACCCCGCTGCCCGGGACGCCTTTCTTCAAGGAGATGGAGGCCCAGAACCGGATTATCTGCCGGGACTGGAGCCAGTACGACGGCCACCACACCGTGTTCCAACCCCGGCAGTTCACTCCCTTTGAACTCCAGATGGAAACCACCCGGGCCATGAGAAAGTTTTATAGCTGGCCCTCGGTGATCAAGCGCCTCATCGCCCGGGACCTGTTTTTCGCCAAAATGAAGGCCTACGGCCGCATCCTCCTGTGGAAGGCCACCCTGAAAAGAAGCAGCTATTTCCAGCAGCTCCAGGAACAGCTCTATGCCCGGGGGCAGCAGCTGCGCCAGTGGCTGCCGCAAAAAGGCCGCCTGCCCCGAGTGGGGATTCCCGGAGAGGTCTGGCGCCTCTCTGCCTGGGAGACGGGTCCCCGGGATTTTCTCATCAAGTTCCTGGAACGCCTGGGGGTGGAGGTGGTGCAGGAGACCAGCCGGGAAAAGGCCGGGAGCAATTACCGGCATACGATGCAGGTGGTCCGGGCCGAAATCGCCCGGTTGCAGGAACAATCGGACCTCATCCT
>JAGVPN010000107.1 GCA_020052215.1 Syntrophobacterales bacterium | reverse complement strand
TTTGCTTTGGCGGCCTTGATGGTGTCCACTCCTTGGGCCGGCGGAGGCGAGATGAAAAATAATGACAGCAAGGCGCAACCTGTCCGGGCCAATCGGCTGAAAGCCGCCTTGGTGCTGGTATCCGTTATCAGGATATGTTTGGGGTAATCGCATCCCACCGCAAAGAAGCCTGGTTGCGCCTGCAACCAGGATGAGAGCGCTTAGGGAAAGGAGATTGGAAATGCAGCAAGCAGAAAAGTTTTCCGCGATCAAGGAGTACTACGGCAAGATTTTGCGCAGCAAAAAGGACTTGCAAACCAATACCTGCTGCTCCCCGGATGTTTTTCCGCCTTACTTAAAAGTGATCATGGAGAAGCTCCACCGGGAAATCATCGAGAAATTCTATGGGTGCGGCTCTCCCATCCCCCCGGCCCTGGAAGATTGTACCGTATTGGACCTGGGTTGCGGTTCCGGCCGGGATGTCTATGCGGTTTCCGCCCTGGTGGGCCCGAGAGGGCGAGTCCTAGGGGTGGACATGACCGAGGAGCAAATCCTGATGGCCCAGAAGCACCTGGAATTCCAGACAAAAAAGTTTGGCCTCCCCCGTCCCAACATGGAATTCAAACAGGGCTATATTGAGAACCTCCAGGAGTTGGGGATTGCGGATAACTCCGTGGACGTGGTGATTTCCAACTGCGTGATTAACCTTTCTCCCGATAAACGGGCCGTGTTTGCCGAAATCTTCCGGGTGCTGAAACCCGGAGGAGAATTATACTTTTCCGATATCTTTGCCAGTTGCCGGTTGCCGGAGCATCTCCAGGAGGATCCGGTCCTGCTGGGCGAGTGCCTGGGCGGGGCGCTGTATATCGAGGATTTTCGCCGCTTGTTGCGGGACCTGGGATGCTTGGATTACCGGGTGGTCTCCAAAAGGAAGGTTGCCCTGGATAACCCCGCCATCGAAGCCCGGGTGGGGCTGGTGGACTTTTATTCCCTGACGGTCCGGGCTTTCAAGCTGCCTGCCCTGGAAGACCTCTGCGAGGATTACGGCCAGGTGGCCACTTACCTGGGAACCATTCCCGAGTGTCCGCACCGGTTTGAACTGGACGACCATCATCTCTTTAAAACCGGTAAACCCATGCTGGTCTGCGGCAACACGGCTTCCATGGTGGAGGAAACCCGCTACGGGCGACACTTCAAAGTGGCGGGGGACCGCCGCGTCCATTACGGGCCGTTCCCCTGCGGACCTGTCACCTCCAAACAGGATGAAGGCGGTGGCCCCGGTCCCTGCGCTTGTAGCTGAGCAGAAGCGAAGGTTGGCATAGTGATAAATGCAGGTCAAGGAGCAAGGCATGACTTTCCGAAGTGATCTCTGGACCAGATTTGCGTTCAATGGGACTCCCATTTACGTAAGAGGGGATAAACCCGATTGGTTTGTCCCCAATGACGCCGGCGATAAAGTTTTGCAGGAACTCGCCTGGAGCGGCCCCAATGGCCTTGATATCCAGGCGCAGCGGTTCCTGGCCAGATTGCCGGACGAGCCGGGACGCTCTTATGGCGGCCGGGCCCAACATCTGAAGACCGACCATCTGCGGGAGATCTGGTTTCATATCACCAACCGCTGTAATCAGGCGTGCCGCCACTGTCTGTTCGCCTCTTCACCGGATGAGAAAACCGAACTGGCTACCACCCGTATCCGGAAGATAGCCGCCCAGGCCACTACCTTGGGATGCAGGGTCTTCGCCTTAACGGGGGGCGAACCGTTGGTTCATCCCGATTTTGAATCGATTGTGGACAGTCTCCTGGGGCCGGAAGCTGCGCACGTGGTGGTCCTCACCAACGGCACGCTTCTGAAGGATTATGCCAAAGCCCTGGCGCGCTGGCCCGCCGACCGGTTTCACCTGCAGATCAGCATCGATGGACTTGGCCAAAATCATGACCGCATCCGCGGCCGGGGAGCTTTTGACGCCTTAGCCGCCCAACTGGCGTGGCTGAAGGCACAGAAAATCGCCTTTACCTTATCCACGTGCGTGACTTCTGAGAACGTCGAAGATATGCCGGGCCTAGTGGACTTCGCCGTTGACGTGGGCGCGGTCAATCTTCACTTTATCTGGTATTTCGTGCGCGGGAGAGGGACCCCCAAAAAGTTTGCCCTGCCGGAAGACATCTTTCCAAGACTGGTGGAAACGGCCGAGCGGGCCGCAGCGGCGGGAGTAAGTCTAGACAACCTGGAAGTCTGGCGTTCCCAGATATTTGCTCCCTGCGGCACCGTCCACGACGGCGCCGGGAGCGGCTGGGAATCCCTGGCCGTGGGACCCGATGGCAAGCTTTATCCGTCTCCCGCTTTGGTGGGAGTGGAGGCCCTGGGAACCGAAATAGACTCCGACCTGGCGGAAGCCTGGCGCCGGAGCCCGGTCCTGAAAGCCCTGAGAAGCGTCACCGCCGCCCATTTGTCCTTCCCTTGGCGCTTCCTGCTGGGAGGCGGAGACCCGGACCACAGTTATTTGCATGCCGGCGAGTTCATGGGGCATGACCCCTACTGGCCGCTCTATGAACAAACGGCGATGTGGCTCATTGCCCAGGAAGCCGCCAGACAGCCGGTCAACGGCCCGCCGCGGCTCCGCCTCAAAATGGGAGACATCCTGGAGAGCTGTGGAGCTCACGGCGCCGTGGCCCTTACCCATACCAATTGTCTGTTGGCCGCTGCTACCCCCGACACCCGCACCGTAGTGAAGAAGTTTTACCAGGCCGCCTCCGAAACCACCCGAGAGGACATCCTCAACCCGGTTTGTTATCCGGAGGAGGCCATTTCTCATATCCCTGCCAAATCCAGGTTTCGAGGCTACGGCTGCGGCAGCCCAGTGCTGGACGCGCAACTCCAATCCGGAGAGCAGGTCCTGGATCTGGGGTGCGGCACCGGCGTGGAGTGCTTCATCGCCGCCCGTCTGGTGGGGGAGAAAGGCCGGGTAACAGGGGTGGATATGCTGGACCCGATGCTGGCTCATGCAGAGCAGGGGGCCACGGGGGTGGCGGCCAACCTGGGCTTTCGCAACCTCGAATTCAGGAGGGGCTATCTGGAGGAGTTGCCCATCCCTGATGCTGCCGTTGACGTGGTCTTGTCCAACTGCGTCCTCAACCTCTCCGGCCATAAGCGCCGCACCTTTGCCGAAATATTCCGGGTCCTGAAGCCCGGGGGACGGCTGGTTATTGCCGACGTGGTGTGCGAGACCGAGCCGGAGGCGGCCATTAAGAACGACGCCACGTTGCGCGGCGAATGCATTGCCGGCGCCCTCACCCAAAGGGACCTTTTCGGCCTGCTGGAGGAATCCGGCTTCGTCGCTCCCCGAGTCGTGAAACGTTTCCCCTACCGGGTGGTGCGGGGCCACCCCTTCTTCTCCCTCACCTTTGAAGCCCGCAAGCCCATAATCACTGAGACCAGGCGGGTTATGTACCGGGGTCCGTTTCCGGCCCTGGTTACCAGCCGGGGAGACCTCCTCCCGGTGGGAGTGACCCGGGAAATCCTTCTCGCTGAACTTCCCACCGACAGCGAGGAGTTGTTTATCTTCGATGCGGCCGGCGCGGTCACCAACCTGGCGATGGCGGCGCCCGCTTGCTGCCCCTCGGCAGCATCAAGTTTCTGCCCCCCGTCCGGAACAGCCGCGCCAACCCTGCCACTGCCCGAGGGGTTGGGGCCTATCCTGGAGATTTCCCAGGAAAGAGGGGAAGAGGACCTCTTGCGGCTGAAATCGAGGCAGTTGAAAAGCTAACCATGGCGAAGGCGGTCCGGGAGAACGTCCACTTATGCTGGGACGCCTTGCATACCGGGAGTAACCGATGCGGCTGCGCAATCCCTTTAAGAAAATCTTGTTGAATGACGGTGAGCCCACAGGTGAGATTGACCCCAAGGAAATGGCCGCCAGGCTGAAGACTGCCATGGGTATCTTGAAAGGGACCTTTTACGAGGCCGAGCGCGGCCGGGTGGCGTATGAGCGGATGCAGCATTCGGAAACTTATCAAGATTTCCTGAAATTGAGCAACAATCTGAAGAACATGGACTTGGCAGTGCTGGCCAGCCGGGAGGAAAAAATCGCCTTCTGGATCAACCTGTACAACGTCATTGTCATCCACGGGGTCATTGCCCTGGGGGTCAGGGATTCGGTCAAAGAGGTCTGGAACTTCTTTCGCCGGGTGCGTTATCAAATAGGAGAGCACTTTTTCAGCCCCGAAGACATCGAGCACGGGATTCTGCGGGGCAACCGCCGTCCGCCGTACTCGCTTTTGAGGCGCTTCCGAGCCGGTGACCCACGTCTCAACTTCATTGTCGAGCCCCTCGACCCCCGAATCCACTTCACCCTGGTGTGCGGTTCCTCTTCCTGTCCTTTCATCGACGTTTATACGCCGGAGAATCTGGAGCAGGAGTTGAGCATCGCCGCAGCCGCCTTCCTGAACGGCGGCGGCGTGCTCATCGACCGGGAGCGCCACCGGGTCTCATTATCACGGATCTTCAAATGGTATGGGCGGGACTTTGGGTTCAGTCAGGTGGAACTCCTCCGGTTTATAGCGCCTTACCTGAACAGGGACGAAGACCGGGAGTTCGTCGAGAAAAATGCAGAGACTCTTAAGGTGGCGTACCAGGACTACGACTGGCGGCTGAACCGCGATTAAAGGAACATGGAACCTGATTTTAGCCTTAACTGCTGTTGAAGGGTATCCAGTAAACATACCCGTCATAAAGGAGTTTTTCCCTTTAACGTAATATCGATTCCGGCGAAGGAGGAGGAGTGCGCCATGATGCTCAAAGGCAAAAAAGTGGCTTTATTGGTGGAAAATTTGTACCAGGAGATGGAGGTCTGGTACCCGCTGCTCCGCTTCCGGGAGGCAGGGGCCGAGGTGACGGTGGTGGGCTCCGGCAGCGCTAAAGAGCACACCAGCAAGTTCGGCTACCCGGTGCAGGTGGACAAATTCGCCCACGAAGTGAAAGCCGAGCAATTCGATGCGGTGGTGATTCCCGGCGGATACGCTCCCGATCTTATGCGACGGTACCCGGCCATGGTGTCCTTGGTGCGGGAGGCGGCCCGACAGGACAAGGTGGTGGCCGCCATTTGCCATGGCGGCTGGATGTTGGCTTCCGCGGAGGTGATCCAGGGCAAGACGGTGACCGGCTTTTTCGCCATCCAGGATGACCTGGTGCATGCCGGGGCCAAGTTCGTAGATGAGGAGGTGGCGGTGGATGGAAAGATGATCACCTCCCGCAAGCCTGAAGACCTGCCGGCCTTTTGCCGGGCTATCATCGCCGGCCTGGGTGGAGCTTTGCGGTGTCCGAGCTGCCACGCGGTAATTTACGGCGATGAACCCTGGGACTGACGAGATATGACCATGAGTGATAATCCTTTGTTCAAACTACAGAAGTTGGGCCAGAGCGTCTGGATGGATTATATCGATCGGCAAATGATTAACTCGGGGGAACTACAGCGCCTCATTGAGGATGATGGGCTCAAGGGGGTGACCTCCAATCCCGCCATTTTCGAGAAGGCCATCGCGGGAAGCCGGGATTATGACTATGCCATTCGCGCCCTGGCCCTCGCCGGCAAGACTACCGAAGAAATCTACCAGGCCCTCACCGTGGAGGATGTGCAGCGGGCCGCCGATCTCTTGCGGCCGGTCTACGACCGGCTGGACGGGAAAGACGGCTTTGTCAGCCTGAAGGAAAAGTCATGAGCCCAAATCAAGTGGATAAGGACAATAAAATCGAGCCTGACTTTTTGGGGGCATTGGTCGAAGGTCAGGCGCCGGATCTGGGTATGCCGCCGCAACTCTGTTTGTTCGAAGGCAACCTGGACCCCTGCACCATTGCCATCTTCGGCGCCTCGGGCGACCTCACCTCCCGAAAGCTGATGCCGGCGCTGTACAACCTGTATCTCAGCGGCGCTTTGCCCAAGCCCTGCTGTGTAGTAGGGGTTGCCCGGACGCCCTTAAGCCGGGAAGAATTTCAAAGCAGGATGCAAGCGGGCATCGCTTCCCAGGAGAATTATGACCCGGAGAGGTGGCGGGAGTTTGCGGCAGGGCTGGATTATTATGCCATTGATTACGACTCGCAAGCTT
>JAGVPN010000303.1 GCA_020052215.1 Syntrophobacterales bacterium | reverse complement strand
GAAAAGGGGGGAACTACAAGGAATTGCTGTTAAAGTCCCCCTTTGAAAAAGGGGGATTTAGGGGGATTTGAAAATCAGCAATCGGAAAGAACTTTTGGCGAGCGAAGCGAAGTCCCTTCGGTTACATGTCGGTCAATAATCGAGGTGACCCCTGGCATTCTTCAAGAGGCTCACCATCTAGTGATTTAAGGAGTCCCCTAACCCTCTACCACTACTCTGAATCCGACGTCGCCACAGCGGTTCTTATGAGGGCCCCAGTCGCGACCTGCTGAACGGCAACCTTCGGCATGGCTGTTGTTGCACCCGCCTCGCATCATGCGGCAAACTCCCGATGGAGTTATTATTGCATCAGCCTCCCAGGCGCTGCCGTCACTGGGCGCACCATCGTAAGTATAGTGAAGACCATCCTGGCACCACTCCACTACGTTACCATGCATGTCATACAATCCCCAGGCATTGGGTTTTTTCTGCCCTACTGGATATGTATAATCGCAGCTATTGGCGGTGAACCAGGCATATTCAGTCAGCTTGCTGCCATCCGGGTCGTCTCCGAAGCAAAAGCTGGTAGTCGACCCGGCCCGGCAGGCATATTCCCACTCCGCCTCGTTAGATAGGCGAACATTCTTGCCGGTCAAGGCTCTAACTTTTGCACAGAACTCCTGAGCATCCTTCCAACTCACGCTGTCTACCGGCTGATCGGGTTTGCCCGGCATCTGACTTGGATCGCCGGCCACCATCTGTCCCAGATGCTCCGGATGAAGAAAACGAGCTTTGTGGTGTTTTGAACATTCACTGGGGTCGCCGCCCATTACCTGAACCCACTGTGCCCTGGTTATCAGAAAGGCGCTCATATAAAAGGGCCTGGCGAAGGTAACCTTATGCTGTGGCCCTTCATAGATCGTATGACCCTTCTCCGTGTCCGGAGAACCCATCATGAACTTTCCCGCCGGAATCAGGACCAGTTCCATCTTTACTCCGTTACCTAAGTCCAGGGTAAGGCTTTCCTTCATCATATTTTTTACACTCCTTTTGAAAAATTAACTACTTTCCACCCGACAGATCATATTTGGTAATCCATAGGAAGGCAAGGCGTATTGCTTGAATGCTCACACGGCTTTCAAAAGTTTACGCTGACCTCCATTGCTAAAACCAGGGCATTGGGGATATGACTGGACCCGTTCGGATTGATGATATACTGAATATCCGGCGTAACATAGAACCAGGGGCTGACTTGAAATCTGTGGTTGAACTCGACAAACGTCTCGGTCCCCTGACCTTTCAATTGGTTGCTGAACTTGCCACTGACAATACCCAAGGCGGTTACATCACGATCGCGATTGGGAAGCAGCCCCTGGTACACCAAGCCCCCGGCGAGTTGTAACATCTGCTTGTTGATGCTTTCCTTGGGGGCGGCATACAGCCCAAACCAGGCGGTCAGTCCATAGGGGCGATCCAAGGCTGAGGCTGATTGCGGTTGATACGGGTGTTTCGCACGTTCGGCGTGGCTGGCCCCCGAGCGCAGGTGCGATGGTCCGTTATACTCCGGCCAACTGCCGCGATATATCATTTGGTCAATAATAAAATAACCGCCATAATTTCCCCATGACTGCCCGGATGGGTTATTGAGGATGGAGAACTTATTACTTTCGTAATAGCCTCCAAGGGAGATCCTTCCCGGCAGGCCGTCTGCCTCACGGGCCTGATGATGCTGGTAGGTCACCTGACCAATGGCCAGAGCACCTTTTGAGGTATCCAAGCTGAAATCGAGGCCGTGCTTGTTGGTCCCTGCGACGCTTGGGTCCGCATTGTAGATGCCGGCGATAAAATGCCACTCTTTCGCCGGCTGGTAAGCGGCCCGTGCGCCCCAGGCAGCCACCTGGAATTCCGGAAAGAAGATATTGACCGGAATGCTGTTCAGGTTAATGTTGATACCTCCGTTCACATAGTAACCCCATAGCGGATTGGTGGCAAAAACGTCAGCGGCGAAAAGCCGGCCAGCCTCGATGGTTAAGGTGTCATTGAACAACGATTGAGATAGATTAAGCTGCCCGAAATAGTAAGTGCCGGGAGCACTGATCTCCTGCACGCCAAAGAGATTGCCGATATATTTCTCGGAGAGACTTCTTCCAGATAGCCAGTAACCGCTCAGGTTCAAAGACAAGCCCTGGAGGTCGGCAAGCTTCTCAAAATTTAGCGCCAGCCCGGCAGACAAGAACCCCGCATAGGTGGACCCTCGTTTCTCACCACCGGATGGGTTGGTGGCGAGATCCGTGGTGAAATTTGATGCGATGGTTAGGCCTTTATTCTTAAGCGTGTTACGTATGCCACCCCAGTCTCCCGTAGCAGTTTGCTGGCTCAGCCACGATTGCCGCGGCGAGCTTGCCTGGACGGGAACATTTTGTGCGGCGCTATTTTCAGCCATCGCCATGGACACCAAAAATCCGACAATCAAAATACCGCATTTCCACCAGATCATGATTCTCTCTTTACCAAGCGGCGATAGGGGATCGCCGGGCATGAAGACCACGGCCTCAGTTTTTAGAACTCCAGGGCATAATGGGAGGCAATGGCGCCGATCATGGGCCAGAACCGGTTCTTGACGCCGCACAACTTAAAGGCAATGATAAGCCCCGCCGCCTCCATGCCCACCAAGGCCCCAGCGAGGAGCAAAGTGAACAGGGTTGAGGCCGGCCGGGCAAGGTAATTATCCGAAATTATGCTGCAACCTGGGCCACCGCAGCCCAACGATGGTTTTGGGAATCTCTCATCCCGAGTTTAACCCCGAAAAAAATCTTCTTTATTGTAGCCGAATCGTCTCGTGAGGGGCAGGATAGCACAAACTATTTGCATGAAAAAGTATTTTCCCACGCCTTTGCTAACCAGGTTCTTCGTAGATCGGCCCCAAGCCGGTCCAAGTTAGTAAAAAGCGGGCGACATCCACATACCACCTCAGTAGCAGGTCGCTTGCCAGCTAAGACAATTATCCTCAGATCAGCGAAAAACCCGGATATGATCTGAATAGCGAGATTGACCTCTTGTGAGGATATTTCCAGAATCCTTTTTTATCCGATGACATTATGCCTTGATGAAGAGGTTGTCTGCCCAAGTCTTGGCCATTACGCTTAGCCATTCCCGGAAACTCCCGACTGAAGTTTTCCTTGCGCCATCCTTTCTATCCTTTAAAATGTGGGCATGAAAAAATTCCGCACTGCGTTCCTGAGCCTTTTCCTGTTGCTCATCCTGGCGCCCTGGGGTTATGCGGGCCAGGTTGACCTGAAAATCCTTTATGTCAATGATTTCCATGGCTTTGCCGAACCGTACAAAGCCGCCGCCCAGGAGCCGCCCCTGGGGGGTATCGCCTATCTGGCCGGAGCCGTGGACCGGGCTCGGGTAAAACCACCGTGTTTATTGCTGGCCGCCGGCGATATGATCCAGGGGAACTCCTGGGCCAATCTGGTTCGGGGCAAATCCACCATCGAGGTGATGAATGCCATGAAATTCGACGCCATGGTGGTGGGCAACCACGAGTTTGATTTCGGCCCCAAGGTCTTAAAAGAACGGATGGCCCAAGCCCGCTTCCCGATGCTGGGAGCCAACGTCAAGGGTTTTCCGGCCCTCAAGCCCTATATTATTAAAAATCTCCAGGGGGTCAGGATCGCCATCATCGGCGTGGTTACCCCGGAAACCTCCGTCACCACCCATCCCCGGAATGTGGCGGGCCTGACCTTCAGCACCCCGGAGAGCGCGGTGAAGAAATGTCTGGCGGAACTCAAGGGCCGGGCTGATATCATCATCGTCCTGTCTCACTGCGGCTTTCAGGCGGACCGAGAACTGGCCGCCAAAGTCCCGGGGGTCGATGTCATCGTCGGCGGCCACTCCCACACCAAAATTCTCCAACCGGAACTGGTGGGCCGGACCATCATCGTCCAGGCCTGGGAACACGCCAAGGCCCTGGGGGTGTTGAACCTGCAAATCAAAGACGGCAAGGTCGCGGGGTTCGATGGGGCTCTCCAGGAGATCAGCCCGGCCACCGGCGCCGCTAATTGCCAGGTCCAGGAGATTGTGGCCCGTTATCAACGCCAGGCCGGTTCCCGGTTGCAGCGGGTCATCGGCGAGACCCAGGTGGACCTGGACGGGAAAAACGTCAGGACCGGGGAAACCAACCTGGGCGATTTCATCGCCGACGTCATGCGGCAGACCGCCGGGGCTGAGGTCGCCCTGATCAACGGCGGCACCATCAGGACCAGCATCCCCCAGGGCAAGATCACCGTGAAAGACATCTATGCGGTGCTCCCCTTTGACAACTATCTGGTGGCCATCAGCCTGACCGGGGCCCAGCTCAAGGCTGCCCTGGAACACGGCGTCTCCCGCCTGGAAGAGCCGTCCGGCAGTTTTCCCCAGGTGTCGGGACTCGCCTTTATCTTCAGCCGCAGCGCCCCGGCCGGCGCCCGGGTGAAAGAGGTCACGGTGGGGGGCCGGCCTCTGGACCTTCAGAAAGAATACGTGGTGGCCACCAATGATTATTTGGTGGCTGGCGGAGACGGTTATACGGCCTTCGGCGAGGCCCTGAAAAGCGCCGGCGATTATGCCAACCTGGGGGGCACGCTCACCAGCAGCAAACTCGCCTACAATGATCCGGGCGCCTGGCTGCGGGACCTGGTGATAAATGCGATCCAGGCCCGGAAAACCATCGCCCCCCAGGTGGACGGCCGCATCAAAGCCGTGGACTGATATGCGGGTATATGTGGATGACAAACCCGTGGATCTGGTCCCGGGGATGTCGGTTAAGCACGCCTTGATTCGGGCCGGACGGATGGCGGCCATCGCCGCGGGCCTCAAGGTCTATGATGCCTGGGGCCATGAGTTGGGCCTCGACGGGGCCCTGGCCGACGGCATGAAAATTTTTGTTAAATAATCTCCTGAAGGGAAACCGTTATGGCTGAAATTGAACTCCCCAAGCCCGAAGAACTGGAAGAAGTCATGGGTCACAAATTTACCCGGCGGGTGGCCCTGACCACCGCGATTTTTGCGGTCCTCCTGGCCTTCAGCTCCCTGGGCGGCAATAACGCCATGAAGGAAATGATCCTGGCCCAACAGCAGGCTTCCGACCAGTGGGCTTACTACCAGGCCAAGGCCGGCCGGGAGCATTTCTATCGCAGCCAGAAGATGCGCCTGGAGTTGGACCTCCTGGAAAAAGAGACCTTGAAGCCTTCGGTCCGGCAGCGCTACGAAACCTTGCTCAAGCAGATGGCCGCCCAGGAGGAGCGCTACGGCAAGGAGCGCCAGGACATCGAACAAGCGGCCCGCAAACTGGAACACGAACGTGATGTGGCCAGCAGCAAAGACCCTTATTTCGATTACGCCGAGGTCCTCCTCCAGATTGCCATCGTCATGGCCACCGTGGCCATCCTGTCCCAATCCCGGGCCATTTTCGGGGTGGCCCTCACCGCCGCCATTTTCGGTGCCCTGCTAGGCCTGAACGGGTTTTTGCTACTATATAACCTGCCGTTTTTGTCGCATTAAGGCCAGCCAGGTCTATCTGTATCAGGGTCTTATACCCTTTTCACATTGCAAAGCGACAAACGATGTAGGGGCGGACCTATGTGTCCGCCCTGGCCACGGGCCGACACGCAGGTCGGCCCCTACAATTTGTTTCGTTTCAATATGAAAATGGTCTTATACCAATTTCTCTTTCAAATGTAACAAGCGCCATACATAACCTGGTGATATATGGCAGCTTTTTAGCAGAAAACAGAAAACTGTATTAGATAGTCGCGCATGGGCCGTTGGCCCACCCGTAAAGCCTGAAAAGACCGGTGGCGCAGGCTTCCAGCCTGTGCATTGCACCGGCAAGATGCCGGCGCCACCAAGAATTTTTCAGGACAGAGCTAAGGTATCCAGATCACCCCACTTTAATAAATTTAATCAGGGTGGATAGATAGCAGAGCTTGCAATCGGATCAAGAGGTTTGGTATAAGCATTAATTGAATGTTTACAAAGCCTGCCCCCAGTCCCCCACTCAATACCAAGGTTAGACAACCGCGCCTTGCGCCTGGACCTCCGCTATGCCCGACTTCGACCTCATCATCACCGCTGATTACCCGAACCGCACGGCGGAACTTCGCCTGCTCGATGCGCATGGCTCCCAGCTTGCCTTCCGGCAAACCGATTTCAAGACTATTCCTGT
>JAGVPN010000275.1 GCA_020052215.1 Syntrophobacterales bacterium | reverse complement strand
GCCGTTTAACCCCCCCAGGTGGGGGATGATCACCGGCAGGTCCGGGGCCAGTTCCTCCAGGAAGAACCGGGTGTTTTCCAGGGACTCTTCCAGGAGGATGGGCAGCTGCCGGTCACGCACCACCTGCAAAAACTCCCGGCAGCGGGGGTCGTGGTAGTGGTATTCGGGTTCATGGGGGTGCCGGTGCCACTTGATGGCCACGTACTCCGGACCCAACTCTTCCCAAGCGAAGTCGTTCCACACGAAAAAGTAAGGGTAAATGGCGATCTCCGGGTCCTTGAGGTCCAGGAGGTACTGGTGAGCCCGGCGGCGGCAGGCCTGCCAGGCGGGCGGGTCGCTGAAGTCGGGATCAACGCGGTCGTAGATGTCCTCCACCGGCGCAATCGGCGCCGCCCCGCGGATGCCGGCTTCCCATAACAGCGGCCGGAGGCGCTCCCAACCCCAGTTCACGTGCTGCACTCCCGTGTGGAGATGGCAGTCGATGACCTGAAAATCAACGGGCATTATAAGCCTCGATCCAATCTATGGTGACGTTTCAAAATTAATATGGCAATTAAAGTTGGGGGTTTTCTCCCCCCTTTCCAAAGGGGGACTTAAAATACCCGGCCTCCAGGCTAATGTATCATCCCAGGAGTATCTTACCAAAGATAGAAGGTTTTTTCTCCCTCCCCCTTGATGGGGGAGGGCTGGGGTGGGGGTGAAATTGCTGGGCATTGCGTCAACCTATCCCCCTCCCACCAGGGGAGGGGGAGTTATTGAGGCCAACATTTTGCAAGGTATCTGTCTGGTTTTTATAATAGACAATTAATGCATTGCAACCTTAGCAGGTGAGGTGGAGGGCCGCGGCCAGGCGGCGCTTCCCGCTCAGGTTGTTGATGACCCGGCAGGCCTCCCGGGTGGGGTGGGCCATCAGTTCCACCCCCCGGTCCTGGAGAAAAGCCGCCAGGGACGGGTCCACCTGCATTTTTCCCGGCTCGCCCTGGCCCACTATCAGCACCTGGGGGTTCGCGACCAGGGCCTCGGCCACGTCGTCCAGTTGCAGCAGATGGGCCTCTTGCCGCCACCAGTCGCTTTTTATCCGGTCCGGCCAGATCAGGAGGTCGCGGGTGAAAGTCTGCCCGTCAATCACAATGCGCCCGAATTCGTAACGCTCAATCTGCATGTGCGCCTCTCTATAATCGGCCGCCGCGGTAGGGGTCAAAGTAGGGCGGCGTGTACCAGTATTCCAATTCGGGAGGGTACCACTCCCGGGGTACGGGATAGTAGAATTTTTCCCAGGTGGGGGGCTCCAGAAAAGTGACCTGTCTGGCCTTCAAGAGCAGCCAGCCGTCTTTCTGGCCTTTTACTACCCCGGCCACCACCACCTTGCTCTTGGGGACGTATTTGTTGGAGTTCAGCCACTCGTCGCTCTCCACCAAAAAAGTTCCCCCGGAGGCGGCGCCCACCGGGTAGAACCGGTTATCAAGTTGCCGCTGGTCCACCGTCAGCAGGCTGCCCTGCTTCCAGGGAGTCACGCTCATGACCTCACCCCCGAGGATTTCCAGCCGGCCTTTATACTTATCCGGGTGGGCGGCTAAATCGGCGAAACTCACCCGGGGGGCGGCCTCCTGCTGCAAGCTCGTGGAGATGGCCGGGGCGCAGCCCACCGCCAGGCTGAGCCCGCAGATGAGCCAGAATCTACCTGACCTTGACATCTTCTTCCCCTTGAAGCAGTGGTTGTTGCATCTCTGCCAGCCTGGAATTTCTAATCGTTATACTAACTCAGTTGGCCTCCAATTGCCAGTTGGCGCCAGTTACCCGAGGCCGGCGGTCAGGGTTTAGAGTTGAGTCGCTTTTACGGCCACTGACCACCGACAACTTCCAACTGTTTGCCGGAATCGCCGGATATGCTAAAGTGGTGGCATGCAGGAGAAACTCAACCCTGTTTCGCCGTCCGCCCGGGTGTGCCTGGAGCGGGTGGCCGTGGTCCTCTTTAAGCCGCGGCTGGCCGAAAACATCGGCGCGGTGGCCCGGGCCGCCTGCAACATGGGGATCAACCGCCTGGTGGCGGTGGCTCCCCTGGACCTGGACCGGGACCGCATGGCCATGATGGCCACCGGCCCGGCGGAGCGACTCCTGGACCGGATGGAGGTCCACGACGACCTGGCCCAGGCCCTCTCCCCTTTTCAGTACATCGTGGGCGCCACTGCCCGGCTGGGGGGCGTCCGCAACGACTATTTCTCTCCCCGGGAGATAGCCGCCCGGCTGGTGGATATTACCGCCGTCAATGACGTCGCCCTGCTCTTCGGGCCGGAGAACTGGGGCCTGACCAACGACGAGTTGCCCTTCTGCCACGCCCTGGTCACCATCCCCACGGGGGAGTGCTCCTCCCTGAACCTGGCCCAGGCGGTGATGGTCATGGCCTATGAGCTGTTTACCGCGGTGAGCGCCAAACCGCACCCCACCCCCCGCCTGGCCAACTCCCGGGAGCTGGAATCCATGTACGCCATGCTCCAGGCGACCCTGGTCAAGATCAACTTCATCAGCCACCAGAACCCGGAGCACTGGATGTTCAACGTCCGCCGGCTCTTCTCCCGCCACGGCCTGAGGGCCCGGGAGGCCCAGGTGATCAAGGGCATCTGCCGCCAGATCGACTGGTACGTGGGTAAGAGGTTGGAGGCATTGAAGAAGTAATGGAAAGCTACGGCTTATAATACATCAACTGCCGGGCGTAGGGGGCCACGGCCCCTTCCAGGCTTTGCTGCTCCTTCGGGGTCATGGGCACGAAGTCCCGGACCGCCGCGGCCAACTCTCCCACCTGCGTGGCGGAATCCGCCCCCACCACCGCCAGGGTGACGGACTGGCTCAGGGCATACGCCAGCAACTCCTTGACAAGCTGGCCGGGTTCTTCCGACATCTGGGGGAGCTGTCCTCGGCATAACGTTTTCATGGCGATGACCCCCATCCCCTTGGCCATGGCCTCCTGGGCCAGGGGCAGAAAACTGGCGAGATGGGGTTCCGCCGGGTTCACCGGCAGGAGCACCGTGTCAAACTCGTAGAGCGTCAAGGCCCGGCGCAGGACGTCCGGGTCGTGGTGGCCGGTGACGCCGATGAACCGCACCCAGCCCCGTTCCCGGGCGTGGTGGAAGGCCTCCAGCGCCCCGCCGGGGGCGCCCAGGGCCGCGACTTCCTCCATGGTCCGGATATCGTGCACCTGCCACAGGTCCAGGTAATCGGTATCGAGATTCTTCAGCGTGATGCTGAGGTGGGCCATGGCCTCCTTAAAGGTGCGCCCGTGGGATTTGCTGGTGAGGAAGATCTGGTTCCGGTGGCCTTTGAGGCTGCGGCCCAGGTAGGCCTCGCTGCCGGAGTAGGCCCGGGCGGTTTCGAAGTAATTGATGCCGGCCGCCAGGGCCGCCTCAATCACGGCCTGGGCCTGGCGGTCGTGACCGAAAGTCCGCAGCGCCCCTTCGCCTCCCAGGCCCAACCTGGTGGCGGAGCGCCCGGTGCGCCCCAGGGTTTGTTGGGGTAAACTCATAGCTCCTTCTCCTTCCCGGCCTAGGGTGCGTCCTACGCACCATTGGCTCATGGTCGCGGCGGGCACAGAGGCCCGCCCCACCATTTTTGCATCGTTTCGGGTGTTCCATCGAAAGATGGACTACCGCTTCATGCCAAGTCGCAATCAAAAAGGTGGCACAGGCGTCTCGCCTGTGCAGGCGCAGGCTAAACGTCCATGCACCAAAAGTTTGTCTCACCCCCGGCAATGAAAAATCCCCCCTGCCCCTCTTTTCCAAAGGGGGGTTTAAAGTCCCCCTTTAGCAAAGGGGGATTTAGGGGGATTTGAGTTTTCACGGTAAAGCCTGCGCCTACAAAAAATAGCCTTTTGAACGCAACTCGGTATCAGAACGAGCCATAATAACCCAGACCGCGAGAAGGTTGCCGCCCTCCGTGGGCCTGGCGGTTAAGGTTGCTCTTACCCGCCTTGACAGCGTCAGGCCGCCTGTTATTCTAATGATAAGATGTCCGAGCCCGATGTAAAGCCCGCTGCGACTTATCCGGCCCTGGCCGCGGCCCTGCCCCGCATCCCCAAGGGCAGCGGCGTCTATCTGTTCAGGGAGGCCACCGGCCGGGTGCTCTACGTCGGCAAAGCCATAAACCTGAAGCACCGCCTGGCCTCCTACCTCAAAACCCCGGAGCGTCACGCCCCCAAGACCGCCCTGATGTTGCGGAAAATGGCGCAGGTGGACGTGATCCTCACCGCCACGGGCCGGGAGGCCCTCATCCTGGAGCGCAACCTCATCAAGGAGCACCGGCCCCGTTACAACGTCATGCTCCGGGACGACAAAAATTATCTCTGCCTCCGCCTGGACCTGAAGGAAAACTTCCCGGCCCTCCGGTTCGTCCGGCGGTTTAACCCGGACGGCGCCCTCTATTTCGGCCCCTACGCCTCCGGCGGCATGGCCCGGGAGACCCTGAAGGTCATGAAGCAGGCCTTTGGGGTCCGCACCTGCAAGGAGCGGCGCCTGGCGATCCGCTCCCGCCCCTGCCTGGAGTATCAGCTGGCGAACTGCCTGGGGCCTTGCGCCGGGCTGGTGACCGAGGCCGCTTACCGCCAGGCGGTGGCCGAAGCCGTACTTTTCCTCAAAGGCAAAGGCGGCAATCTTATAAGACGGCTCAAGGCGCAGATGGCCCAGGCCGCGGCCGACCTGGATTTCGAGCGGGCCGCGGTTCTAAGGGATCGGGTCAAGGCCATCACCGCCACCCTGGAGCGCCAGGATATGGCCCGGCCCAATTTCCGCCACCAGGACGTCCTGGGCCTGGCGGCAGAGGCGGGCCAAGCCCTCATCGCGGTGCTCCTGGTGCGGGCCGGGCTGGTCACCGGCGGCCGGGAATATTTTTTCCCGGAACTCCCGCCCGACGGCGATCTCTTAGGGGCGTTTCTCAAACAATATTACACTGAGGGGCGGCCGCTGCCCGACGAGATGCTGCTGCCTGCCGAGGTCCCGGACCGCCGGCTCCTGGAGTTTTTATTCAGTGACGAAAAGGGCGCCAAGGTGCGCCTTTTGGTGACTCCGGGGGGCGACCGGGCCCGGCTGATCGCCCTGGCCGCGGACAATGCCCGGGCCGCGCTCACCCGCCGCCGGCAGGCCCCGGACCCCGGCGCGGCCCTATTGGACCTGCAAGCCCGCCTGAAACTGCCGAACTTTACGTCCCGGCTGGAGTGCCTGGATATCTCCACTTTCCAGGGGGGCCAATCGGTGGGGGCGCTCACCGCCTTCACCGACGGGGTCCCGGATAAACCCCGCTACCGCCGCTTCAAAATCAGGGAGGTGGCGGGCCAGGACGACTGCGCCATGCTCCGGGAGGTGGTCAGGCGTCACTACGGCAAGGCGGGGCAGGATCTACCAGACCTCCTGGTGGTGGACGGCGGCCGGGGCCAGTTGAACGTGGTCCTGCAGACGCTGACGGAGATGGGCCTTACAGAAATTCCGGTGGTGGGGCTGGCCAAGGCCACGGAGCAGGGCGGCCGCCAGGTGCGAGACCGCCTCTTTCTCCCCGGGCGCAAAAACCCCCTCCTGCCCCCGGCCAACGCTCCGGGCTGGCTCCTGCTCCTCCGTCTCCGGGACGAGACCCACCGCTTCGCCATCACCTACCACCGGAAGCGCGCCAGAAAGGAACTCCTGGCCTCGACCTTACAACAAGCCCCCGGCATCGGCCCGGTCAGGCGGAAGCGGCTGCTGACCCACTTCCCCAACCTGGACGCGGTTAAGGCCGCCACGGTGGCGGAAATCGCCGCCCTGCCGGGGTTTAATCCCAAGGTGGCGGAGAGCTTGAAGGACTGGCTGGCCAGGGGAGGGGAAGGCACGTAGGGGCGGTGAGCGCACCGCCCCTACGGACATCCAAAATGGTGCTCACTACGCACCCAACATTTTCAGCGTTTTTTCTCCCCCCTTTTCTAAAGGGGGGCAGGGGGGATTAAATAAGTGCCTAATAATCCCCCTAAATCCCCCTTTAAAAAAGGGGGACTTGAGATGCCGGTATGCAAGCTATGGCTTGTTTTAAACCAGACAATTTTTGCATCCCAATATCAGTGGCACAGGCTTCCAGCCTGTGGTCAATTCTGTGGTTAATCAAGGCCTGTTCACAGGCTGGGAAGCCTGTGCCACTGATGAATTTTTCCAGGGAAAAGGGCTGTGGCCGGCGCTGGTGATCTCCCCCCGCCACGGGGCCAGGGGACAACCCCGGGATTTTGCCGCTGGCCTCACGGCTTCATGATCAGGTTGAAAAGTTTTTCCGCCTTCTGCGGATCATATCGCCGCAACTCCTTGGCCGCTTCCAGGGCGGCGCTGCGGTTGCCTGACACCACATAGGTAAGGGCAAGGTTATCCCAGGCCTCGGCAAAATTAGGCTTGAGGCGTACAGCCTCCTGGAAAGCTCCGATGGCATCACGCCAACGGTCCAAGTTTACGTATGCAAGCCCGAGTTTATTCCAGGCTTTGGCAGAATC
>JAGVPN010000097.1 GCA_020052215.1 Syntrophobacterales bacterium | reverse complement strand
CTCTCCGGAGCGTGCCGGTGGCTTCCAGCAACCGGGAGATCATCTATGCCGAACTCGGCAAAAGCGTGCTCCTTACCCGGATGAATGACGGGAAGTGGTGCATCAGCGGCCTGTCCAAGACCTGCATGGGCCGGGAGCATATCATCTATATGACCTTCATGGATGATCTGGGTTCCATCGCCCGGGAGAGTTGGAGCGGTAGTTTGACGCGCCTCTTGACCCTGGGAGAATTGGGAGACTTGGGCCCCGGGGCCTTCGGCGCCATACCCCTCGGGGCCCACGGCCGCTTTGCCCCGGACGGCACTTTGATCGCAATCTTGGAGTCCTGATATGAATATTGAGCTTTTCAAAGCCTGGGTTTACGGCCAAAAGGACTATATTGCCCGCCTGATCGAGCTGTCAACGGCGGTGGAAAACGCCCTGAATCAGATCTTCGGCCAGCTCACCGGGCAATCCGGTAGCCTGGCGGTCCCCTATGGGCTTCAAGAGATCTTCGACCGGCGGGGCCTGATCGGCATCGCCTCCTATGATTTTGCCGAGGGCCAGCTCTCCGGGCCGGGTTACAATTTCACCGTTTCCCCCGGAACTTACTGGAACGCCGGCCAGTTTTACCGCAAGACTACCGCCTTCACCCTAAGCCTGGCGGGAAAGGCTACCGGCACCTATTACCTCAGCCTGGACGGCGCCGGCAACCCCCTGGTCTCCACCTCTCCGGACGGCACCACCACCCGGCAATTCAGCTGGGACGCCGGGAGTCACCGGATCTCGGCCAAGGCCCTGTTTGCCGGGGTCAACATCCTTTTTGACGGGGATGATTACCATGACATGTTGGACTCCGCCGCCCGGTCCAGGTCTTTCACCTCCGTGGCGGCCCGGCTGGAGGAGATCGAGCAACTCCTGGCCGAGATGGGCGGGTATTACGCCTTCGACCGCCAGGACGGCCTCAACTTTTACTATAAAGCCGGCAAGGTCAGAAACGATAGCACCATCTATGAGATCCCCACCGGGCACGTGACCGGCGCTCCCAGCCAGAGCAACTACCTAGAAGTTGATCCTGCCAACGGCACGGTGTCGGTGAACCAGACCGGCTTCACCTCGGGCCGCATTCCCCTTTACCTGGTGGTTACGGACGCTTCCGGCATCACCACCATCACCGACAAGCGCACCTGGGCCATATATGGCGCCGGGGGAGGCGGCGGGGGCGGCGGCCATACCCAGAACACCGATGTCGGCACCACGGGTAACACCTTCACCCTGAACCTGGATGAAACCGCAGCGCCCTCCCAAGACTGCCAATTAGAGGTGGAGCGGGGGACTGCCCCCAACGTCGCCATCCGCTGGAATGAGACCACGGACAGGTGGGAGTACACGGAAGACGGGGCCAACTGGAAAGAGTTCGGGGAAGTCAACCTGGACCTGGGGGTACAGGAACTCACCAAATACGTGGCCAAAGAGAACCCCGATTTGGTGCTGCAGGAACTCAACCGGGGCAGCAGCCCTGATTATGAAGACCTGGATTTGTCGGGCTTCATTGACGCCCCCCTGGGCGTCCAGGCGGTGGCGCTCCGGGTGATCTTCTGGGACGAGGTGCCGGGCAACGAGGTGAACATAAAGTTCAAAAAGAGAGGCTCGCCCTCCGCTCCTCCTCAGGCTTTCACCATCTGGTCGGGGTTGAACGATCCGGGGACAATTATCCTACCCACGGACGAGGAGCTCTCGGTGCAGTTCCTGGTTTCGGCCGGCGGTGCGGAGACCGCCAATCTCCGGGTCTTTCTCCTGGGCTACCTGCAGAAGGTGACCGGCGTCGGCACCCAGGACAAGACCTTTACCCGATCCGGGGTCACCGTGGGCGCGGGAGCCGCGATCCAGCAGAATCTTCCCGGTTTCTGCAACCGCGGCCTGGTCCACTATCTCAAGGTGGAGGAAACCGGGGCCTTGGTGACCGGAACTTATACCCTGGAAATCCATGGTAAGGACAGCTTCGATTCCCTGCTTTACAAGGCGGAAGGGATGACGCCCACCCCTCCCTTTGAGGACTGGCTGCCCTTTTGGGTCCAGGATTATGACGGCTCCGGCGAGTTGCACCTGAAAATCCGCAACCATGACCTGGATCAGGCCGGGACCTATCAGATAACCCTCAAGTACGAGATGTTCGCTTAAGGAGGTAGAAAATGGCCAGGGTATTTATCGACGGCTTCGAATCGGGCAAGACCGATCTCTGGGACTTGGTGGTGGGGGCCTGGATCGTCACCGGTATTGCCGGCATGGATGGTACGTACTGCCTGAGCTGCGACTCCTTCGGAGATTACTACGCCCACAAGTATGTACCGGCGGCCCCGGAATACTACCTGGCGTTTCGCTATCGGGGTTCCTCCGCATCGTATGCCAGCAGCATGTGCTACTTCTTCAACGGCGCTACCCAACTGGCCCGGGTCCGGAGAAATCCCGCCACCGGTTTCCTGGAGGTCCGCCGGGGCACCGGTTCCGGCACCCTCCTGGCCACCGGCACCATTGCCGTCAACGTGGGCACCCCCATCCTCATCGAAGTGCGCTACAAGCCTCACGACACTGCTGGGGTTTTCCAGGTCCGGGTGGGTGGGGTCCTGGACATCAATTTCAGCGGCGACACCACCGACGGGGCCACCGCCATCGACGGCATCCGGGTGGGTGGGGACGGCGGCTATTACTCCTCCTGCTGGTTTGATAACGTGGTCCTCGATAACGCCGCCTGGCCGGGGGATACCCGGATCCAGGCCATCCGGCCCTCCGCTCCCGGCGCCCTTAACGAATGGGATCCCTCCGCCGGCGCCAACTGGGATTGCGTCGAAGAAATTCCATACTCCGACACGGATTACGTCTCCACCAACGTCACCGGCAAGACCGACCTCTACGAGGCCACCGATCTGGTCGGCTCCATCCATAGCGTCAAGTGTGTCCAGGTAGCGGCCCGGTCCATTAAGGAGGGCTCGCCCACGCCCCAGAATTTGCAACTGGCCTGTCGCAGCGGCGGCGCCAATTACTTCGGCGACAACGTGTCGGTTCCCGCGGTCAATCCCAAGCCTCTGACTAAGCTCTGGGAAACCAATCCGTCTACCGGTCAACCCTGGACCAAAGACGAAGTCAACTCCGTGCAAATCGGGATGAAGGCGGTAGCTTAAATCATGGCCAACGATTTTTCCACCGATCCTCGGTGCAAAGCCCTCTGGCGCTTCGAGAGCGGTGCTTTAACCGCAGATTCCAAGGGGGCCAACACCCTCACCGCCCACAATGCTCCGGCCGAAGACACTGTAGATTACCGGGAAGGTGCTTGCTGCGTTGATTTAGAGACAGATGCTTCGCAATATTTCTCTATCGCCGATGGTTCTCTCGATGCGGGCTATCCACTCAAGTCCGGCGATGTAACTAAAAAATTTACTTTATGCTGTTGGTTTAAGTTGGAAACGGTACCGGGTGCCTCCCAATGGGCCAATATTTACAGCAAGTGGCTTTGGCAAACAGACCTTACTATCGAGATCGGCTTTACTGGGGGGTATTTGAGGGTCAACTGGGGGTACAGCGCCTCCGGTGGTGAGTTTTGGGATGCTTGCACTGTCCAAGCTGGACGCTGGTACCACCTGGCAGTGGTTATTGACGGTGTAAACAGGGTTCGCCAGGTCAGGCTCCATGATGCGACGGCTGGTACAGTTGCGAATTACTCCAATACTCCCTCCAACCAGCTTCGTGTTGGGGCAGCAGACACTACCATCGGTGCCTTGGCCAATCCAGGGAATTACCTGGACGGCAAATTGGACGAGATGGTGATTTTCAATGACATCCTTCCGGATACAGAAATTGATGCGATCAGAAATGGTGTTTTTCCTCTTCCCCCAAAGCTAAAGGTTTTCCAGGCAGTAGCCCAGGCGGAATGGGAAGCTCCGCCGCGTATCGAGGTTTCCCAGGTCATCGGCCAGGCGGAATATCAAATTCCACCACTTATCAAGGTCCCCCAGATTATCGGCCAGGTGGAATACCGGCAGTTCGACCCGGGACTGTACGTGAAGCAGTTCATCGTCCAGGTGGAGTACCAGGAG
>JAGVPN010000052.1 GCA_020052215.1 Syntrophobacterales bacterium | reverse complement strand
CTTCGCACTCAAATGGTAGCACAGGCTTTCCAGCCTGTGCAGGCGCAGGCTAAAGCCTGCGGCTACCAATAATTACCTTTTGATTGCAACTCGGTATTAGTACAGGATTCCCTCAAGGCGCTAACGTCATATATCGCCCCCCTCACCCCAACCCCATTGGGGTGAGGGGGAAGTAATCTTCTCGGAGCAAAAAGTGCATTAGCGAATTTATGAATTGTTGGACGACGTATAACGAGCATCCTCCTTTGCAAAAACCAAATCGGACACTGCTGCCGCCGGGCAGCCGGATTTAAGGGTTCTTGGCGGGCGCGCCGGGGCGTATCTGGGTAGAGAGCTTTTCAGCCAGCTTCGGATCCAACTGCTTCAGGGCCTGGAATTCCCGTTTGGCGGCCTGGGTGTCCCCCGCCCGGGCATAATAGACGCACAGGGCGTAACGGGCCTGGGGGTCTTTGGGGTCCAGCCGCACCGCCTCCTGCAAGGATTTCCGGGCTTGCTCCAGCATCCCCAGGTTGAGATAGGCCAGCCCCAGGTTTTTGTGGGCCTTGGCCATGGCGGGGTCCAGGCGGATGGCTTCGGCAAACTGGACCCGGGCTTCCTGGTCGCGTTTGAGCTTGCCGTAGGCCAGCCCCAGGTTATAGTGAATTTCGGGGTTGTCGGGGTGGAGGCGGATGGCCTCGGTCAAGGTGTCCCGGGCTTCCCGCCACTGCCCCATTTTGATGTACGCCACCCCCAGGTTCAGGTGAATCTGCCCGGACCGGGGCCGCAGATGGGCCGCCTCTTTGAAGGCTTTGACGGCTTCGGGATAGCGGTTGCCGCCGGCATAAGCCAGGCCCATCTGCTGATAAGCCTGGGCATAATCCGGCTGGAGCTTGATGGCCTGCCGAAACGCCGCGATGGCCTCATCGAGGCGGTCGTTCTTAGCCAGCCTTTCCCCTTTGCGAAACTGGGCCAGGGCCTCGGGCGCCACCGTCTCGTCCCGCTCTTCGTATTGGTCTTGCTGGGCCAGGGCCGGAAACCCGCCCCCCATAAGCGAAATAACCAAGCAGGTTATAAGGCCGTATTTTCTGGTCATACCGTCAGTTCCCA
Source organism: Syntrophobacterales bacterium (assembly GCA_020052215.1). GTDB lineage: Bacteria > Desulfobacterota > Desulfobaccia > Desulfobaccales > 0-14-0-80-60-11 > 0-14-0-80-60-11. Next base: position 1,550 of record JAGVPN010000052.1, on the reverse strand, counting down.
GGAAGCGAGGAGTTTTGATTTTGCCTAATCATATCATAATTCCCGTCGCCGGGGAGAGGAGCAGGCGGGTGAGGCGGAAGCGGGCCGCCATGTAGGACGGGCACTGCCCGCCGATTCCTCGAATTCTCGTGAATTATTTGGTGCGTAGGACACTAAGGAAACTCGTGTAGGAGCGGTTCGCGAACCGCCCTTACGGGAACTTTACGGAATAGTCGCGCATGGGCCTTTTGCCTGAGCGTAACGCCTGAAAAGATCATATTAGCTGGTGGCGCAGGCTTCCAGCCGGTGCGCCGCACCGGCAAAATGCCGGTGCCACCATGAACTTTTCAAGAATCCCCTTGGGCTCAGGAGACTCTATTATTTCCCCCGCTCCAGTTTTCGAAGAGCTGCCCCCGGAGGACCGGCCCGGGGGTTACAGGTTCAGGAAGCGTTGGAGCTCCTGGGCCAGCTTGGGTTCCAGCTTCTGGAGAATGTTGTATTCCCGCCAGGATGCCTGGATGTTGCCCTGTTGGGCGTAGGTCTTGCCCAGCATGTAATGGCAGCCCGCGTCCTCGGGCTTGAGCTGGATGGCCTTCCGGAAGGCGGTGGCGGCGTTGTCGTAGGAGTTGGTCGCGTACATCAGCATTCCCAGGTTGAACAGAAAGACGTAATTCTGCGGCTGGAGTCGGATGGCCTGGACGTAGGCCTGGGCGGCTTCGTCGTAGAGCCCCAGTTTTTTGTAGCTGAGGCCCAGGTAGTTGTAAGCGCTGGCGTATTTGGGCTCGGCCTTAATGGCCTCCCGGAAGGCCTCCAGGGCCTTGGGGTAGTCCTTGGCCTCAAACAGGCGCTTGCCCTGCGCGTAGGCCTGTTTGGCCTTTTCCTGCTCGGGGGGCGAATAGTATTCCGCCAGGGGCTTGCCGGGGCCGGGTTGAAGGGCCAGGATCCGGTGGCCCGGGATAGCGAAGTTGAGGTTCTGGCCGCCTGACCGGTAAAAAGCGGACACCCCCACCACTTCCCCCTTAAGGTTAATCACCGGCCCGCCGCTGGAACCCGGAGAGATGGGCGCGGTCATCTGGATGGCCTGCCCCGCGTGGGTGTCGGTGCGGATGGCGGAAACGATGCCGTCGCTTACCGTAAGCTCCAGCAGGCGGGGGCTGCCGATGACTACCACCCGTTCCCCCACCTCGGGGACTTCCCGGCTGACGGGCAAAAAGTTGGGCGACCCGCCCGGAATATCCAACTGGCACAAGGCCAGGTCGGCCTTCCGGTCCACGGCCAGGACCGTGGTCATGGGATAGATCTTGCCGTCCCGGGTCTTGACCTTGGCGTTGGACATGTTCCGAATGACATGGTAGTTGGTGATCAGGTGCCCCTGGTCGTTAATGAAAAAACCGCTGCCGGAGCTGGAAATCTTGCCCTGATCGTTATACCCCACAATGGTGACCACCGCCGGGATGACGACTTTGATGAGCTTGACCAAATCCGGGGCGCCGCTGACGGTGGCGGGGAGCGCCGGGCTGGGGGGGCTCACCGGCCCCGGGGTCCGGGTGAGCGCTGGCACTGAGGGTGGG
>JAGVPN010000119.1 GCA_020052215.1 Syntrophobacterales bacterium | reverse complement strand
GTAAACCTCCCGGGCCTTGATGCCGTCGGAGGGGCCGATGAGGCCCTCTTTTTCCATGGTCTCGATTATGCGGGCCGCCCGGTTGTAGCCCACCCGGAGCCGGCGCTGCAGCATGGAGATGGAGGCGTTCCGGGTCTCGGCCACCAGCTCCACCGCGTCGGCGTACTTCTCGTCCCTCTCGCCGTTTTCGGCGATCTCCTCCTCCTTCTCCCTCATCTCGGTAATCCCGGCCTCATACGCCGGCGCCGCCTGGGCCTTCAGGAACTCCGTCACCCGGGTGACTTCCTCTTCCGTGACAAAAGGCCCATGGATGCGCTTCAGGCGGGAGGTGCCCGGCGGCATAAACAGGAGGTCCCCCCTGCCCAGGAGGCGCTCGGCCCCCATGGCGTCCAGGATGACCCGGGAGTCCATCCGGGACGAAACCTGGTAGGAGATGCGGGTGGGGAAATTGGCCTTGATGAGGCCGGTGATGACATCCACCGAGGGCCGCTGGGTGGCCACAATCAGGTGGATCCCCGAGGCCCGGGCCTTCTGGGCCAGGCGGATCAGGTACTCTTCCGTGTCCCGGGAGGACACCAGCATCAGGTCCGCCAGTTCGTCGATGACGATGACCAGGTAGGGCAGGGAGCGCGGCAGGATGCCCTCTTCGATCCGAGGGTCCGCCTTCTTGGCACCGGCCTTCTGGTTGTAGCCTTCGATATTGCGCACGCTCAAATCGCTCAGCATGGCGTAGCGGCGCTCCATTTCCCCCACGGCCCAGTGCAGCGCCATGGTGGCTTCCTTGGGGTTGAACACCACCGGGTGGAGCAGGTGGGGGATGTCTTCGTACATGGACAGCTCGATGCGCTTGGGGTCCACCATCAGGAAGCGCACCTCTTCCGGGGTGGCCTTGAAGAGGATGCTCAGGATCATGGCGTTGAGGCCCACGCTCTTGCCGCTGCCCGTGGCCCCGGCGATGAGCAGGTGGGGCATTTTGGCCAGGTCGGTAACCACCGAGACGCCCATGATGTCTTTGCCCAGGGCCAGGGTCAGGCGGGAGGCGGACTTCTGGTAAGCCGCGTCGGCCAAAATCTCCCGGAGGCCCACCACCTGGCGCTTGGGGTTGGGCACCTCGATGCCCAGCACCCCCTTGCCCGGCACCGGGGCCACGATGCGGATGGACATGGCCTTCAGGGCCAGGGCCAGGTCGTCGGCCAGCCCGGTGATTTTGCTGATCTTGACGCCCAGGGCCGGCTCGTATTCGAAGCGGCTCACCACCGGGCCGGTCATGATGGCGGTGACCCGGCCCTCCACCCCGAAATGACGCAGGGTGTTCTCCAGCTTCTCGGCCTGGGCCAGCATGGCGTTTTCCTGCACCTGGTGGTTCCAGGGCGGCGACGGGTCCAGGAGGTCCAGGCTCGGCAAAGTATAGGTCCCGGAGGCGGGCGGGGCTTTCCGGGATTTGGGGCCGGCGGCCTCAGCCGTCGGGGTCGGCGGCCCTGAAACTGACGGCGTCAGGGCCGGGGCTTCCGCCTGATCCCCGGTCGGGGTGATCACCTGGCGTCCGATAGTTGGCCGCCGGGGGTGGTAAGGGGGCGCCTCCGGCAACTCTTCTTCCCGGGGCCGCACCAGGCGAAAGGCGGACCTAAGGGCCTGGCCCCCCAGGGCCATGAGCCCCACGTAGGACAGGCGGGTGGCCCCCATAATACTGATAAGCAGGATCAAGGCCAACCCCAGGGCCGCGCCGGCGGGATTGAGGAGGGCGCGCAGTCCCCCGGCGATCAGCTTTCCCAACCCCCCGCCGCCATAAATCAACTCTCCGCCCCAGGTTACCGCCGGCCATCCCAGGGACAACAGCCCGGCCGAGGCCAACAAGACCCCCAGGCCCGAAAGGGTCTGGGGCCAGCCCAGGTCGTCCAGCCCCTCGTGGTGTGACTGCCAGGCCAGGCCCAAGAGCATCGCCGGCACCCAGAAGGAAGCCAGCCCCAGGCCCCAGAGGAGATAGGCTGCGAGCAGGGCGCCGCCTTTGCCCGCGGTATTGTGCACCGCCGCGGCCTTCCCCACGGCGATGAACCCCTGGGGGTCGGCGGGCGTGTGGCTCCCCAGGGCCAGCAGGAAAAATCCGGCCAGCCCCAACAGCAGCAGGGCCGCCATTTCCTGGCCCAAGCGCCGGGGCCAGGAGACCTCGGGCGCGGGCGCAGGTTTAGCCGCGGGCGCGGCCTTGGGCTTCCGGGAATTGGCCTGCTTTTTGGGCGTGTCGTTTTTGGCCATGGTTTTCTTTGGGGAAGGGGGCCAGGCGGAGTCACCGGCGTCTCGCCGATGATTCCCTGGCCTCTTCCCTAAGCCCCACAATGAGGCTGGATAATATGTTATCTCAGTAGGTTACTTTTTTATGCCAATATTTCACGTAATTAGCAACACTTTTTTTAAGGATGATCAATGATGGGATAATATTTTTCTGTCAGCCACCCTGAGCGCCGCGAGCGCAGGGTTTGGTGTGGGCGTCGTAATTATAATAACGTTCAAAAATCCGAGCTTTATTCCCCCCTTTTCTAAAGGTGGGTAGGGGGGATTAGGTAAGCGCCTAATAATCCCTCTAAATCCCCCTTTAGAAAAGGGGGACTTAAGAAAACCTCCCCTACTCGGACTCCATGGCGCCGACAAACTGAGGCTCCTGGGCCGGGGCGGTGGCCGCCAGGCGCCGCTTCGAGGTGATCCCCGTGAGGCTCGGCAGGATGAATTTTAGGGCCTCCGGGGTGATGGGAAGCTGCTCAAAGACCTCGAAGCCCGCCTCGGCCACGGCAGTCTTCCAAAACTCGTCCCGGGCCGCATCTTGGGAGCCGTAGGCCAGCTCGAAGTAAATCCACTTGATTTGGGCCGTGGCCAAGAGCTTGAGGCAGACGAAACAGGGCTGCAAGGTGACGTAGAGGGTGGCGCCCTTGATGGCCACGCCGTAGCGGGCCGCCTGGGCGATGGCGTTGGCTTCGGCGTGGGAGGCCCGGCAGTAGTTGTACTTGTCCACGTCGGCGATGTTCAAGGCCCGGCGGTGGCAGTAGGGGCTGCCGTCGGCCATGACCTCATCCGAGCAGTGGGGCGCCCCGGGCATGGAGCCGTTGTAGCCCGTGGCCAGGATCTGCCGGTCCTTCACCAGCACCGCCCCGGTGGGCCGGGAGTTGCAGGTGCTCCGGGTGCTCACCAGCTTGGCAATGAGCATGAAGTATTCATCCCATGATGGTCGCATTTATCTCACATTTATTAAGTAGTTAGTTGATTTTACTAATTATTTTATACGCTTATTGCCATTGCTCCGAAAATAAGCTATAATTAACTAAATTAATTAGCTAAATGGAGCAATTATTGTGCAACAAGAAAACTTGAGTCT
>JAGVPN010000513.1 GCA_020052215.1 Syntrophobacterales bacterium | reverse complement strand
TCCCCCAGGGAGATGGGGGTCCGGGATTCCAGTTGCTCGATTTCCTGCTGCACCAGTTCCTTCTCCAAGTGCCGATCCTCATGGATGAACTGGCAATATTCTTCGAACAGCTCCTTTTTCAGGTCTGGGGAGAAGAGCTGCTCCTTCTTAAATTTCTCCTCCAGACTGAGAATGTTGTCCAGGAGGTAGAAATATATGGAGCGGGCCTCGGCCAGACGGCCGCTCTGGGCCAACCGGTCGGCCCGGGCCTGGGCGCGCCGCAGCTTGACCTCGGCTTCGGCCAGGGAGGCGGCCTCATCCGTGACTTCCTCCATCACCCGGTCAATGGACTCCAGGATATCGTCCAGCCCCTGATCTTCTTCTTTCAGGATACCCCGGGCTGCATCCACCCGGTCCGCCATGTCCAGGATAATATCCACCAGTTCGCGCTTGGAGTACTTCTTCAGCCGCTCTTTCAGTTCCGTCTGGTTGAGAAATTTCTCCGGTTCCTGGTTCCAGGCCCTCAATAATGCCAGCACATGGGTGCAGAGAGCCTCGCCTTCTTCCTGGGGGCAGGCGCACACATAGGTGAGCTGATCGTCCTTAATCCTGACCTCTACCCGAAATGGCTGTTCATCCAATACCAAGCCCCGGAGACGATCAGGCAAACGATAACCATGTTTGACCTGATGATTCTCGACCAGCGACCGGGCCTTGTCGTTATCCTCCGGCGTCCCGATCTGGTCCAGCGTCTGGGCGTCTAATTCTTCAAACCGCATGTCAGCGCACAATTCCTTAATTATTTTATTAAAATTTAACACATTGCCAGCACAAGGCAACCGTTAATTGACCAATTTGTTGAGGAATTAGAAAAATATTCCCCCCGCGGGATAATATGATTGGCTCCGGCGGAAAAGGCGGTTGAGACGGGATTCCAATTCCAGGCGCTTATGCTCCAGGGCCGGCCCCCGATCCTCCGGCCACACCCGGAGGGGGTCTCCCACCAGCAGGGCTATCCGGCCCAAAGGCAGTGGCAGTTCAAACCGGTCCCAGGTGTCAAAGGTCAGCTTGCGGCGGGCAGCCACGGCCACGGGGAGGATGGCGGCCTGGGTCTCACGGGCCAGGTAGAGGGGACCTTTCTGGGCCACCCGGGCCGGGCCCCGGGAACCGTCGGCAATCATGCCGCAGCTGTACCCCCGGTGGAACCAATCCGTCATCTGGCGCAGGGTCTGCACCCCGCCTTTGCGCCGGGACCCCGAGAGAACAATGAATCCCAGACCCCGGGCCACCTGGGCGATAAACTCCCCGTCCCGGCTGGGGCTGGCCATCAACACCATGGGAAGCTGCGCCCCTCGAAACTGGCGGGCCGTGAACAGCGGGCTGAGCAGGTGGCAGTGCCAGCTGGTGTAAATGACCGGCGGCCCCGAGGCGATGAGCTTCTTCACCTCCGGCGCCGCCACCAGCTCACACGGGCAGGTCAGGAGGTAAGCCTGCACCAGGCGTCGCACCAGGCCCGGGGCCCGGCGGCGCCACAGGGGATGGTCCCAGCGAAGCTTCATGCAGGTTCCGATCTGTGGTGGTTCATGGGCAGTTTTTGATACCGGGTGGCCATCGTCAGATTTTCTCTGTACCCGCAGGCTTTACCGTGAAAACCCAAATCCCCCTAAATCCCCCTTTGCTAAAGGGGGACTTTCAAAGCAATTCCCTGTAGTTCCCCCCTTTTCTAAAGGGGGGTTAGGGGGGATTAGAATGATTCCGCTATCGGAAAATACTTTTGGCATTCGCTATAGGTAGCCTGGGACGGCCTGCACTTTTTGCTGAAAGCTGACCGCTGACCGCTATTTCTTCGACTCCAGGCGTTCCAGGACCTTGGGAGTGTAAAGGTCGTGCTCCAGCAACTGGGGCGACACCGGCCGCAGCATGTTCAGCTTCATCACCAGAAAGTTGAGGCGGCGCATCTGCTTGAGCTTCTCGGCCTCATCCGGCATGGCGGCCACCAGGTCTTGCAGCTGTACGATTTCCTGGCGCAGCACCACCTCCGGGGGCAGGCAGTCGGCGTTTTTCAAGATCTTGTAGGCCATGCGCAGCTCCGGGGGGATGTGGCTGTCTTCCTCCAGGTTGAGGGGTTGGCCCTTGCCCGTGAGGTCGTCGAAGTCGCCGGCCGCCATGGCCTCTCGGATGCGATTATCGGCAAGCTTGGCAAAAAAATCCATACTAACGACCGTTTCCTGGCGGATAAAACGAAGCCTGAAAATGTGGGACCGCCGCCCTCGGTTAATTTTTTAAGGAATTACGGCGGGCAATGCCCGCCCTACACGACTGACTTTCCACGCAAAAGACTCGGTGCGCAGTGCGCGCATTTAGATCGCCTTCGCCAAGCCTCGATCTTTAGCTGAAAGCTGACGGCTGATAGCTCTTACCGCCGCTTCCGGGCCCGTTCCAGGTCCCGCTTCTCCTCCCGGTTGCGGATGGTCTCCCGTTTGTCGTACTTCCTTTTCCCCCGGGCCAGGGCGATCTCCACCTTGGCGTGTTCATTCCGGAAGTACATCCGCAAGGGGATCAACGTATAGCCCCGCTCCTGGGTCTTGCCCAACAAGCGCCGCAGTTCCCAGCGGTTCAGCAGGAGCTTGCGGGGCCTCTCCGGGTTGTGGCTGTCCAGCGCCGCATGGGTATAGGGGCTGATATGGACATTGTACAGGAAGAGCTCCCCGTCCTTGAAGCGGGCGTGGGCGTCGCTGATGTTGGCCTTCCCCTGGCGCAGGGACTTGACCTCCGTCCCCTTCAGCACCAGCCCGGCTTCATACAAGGCGTCGATGGCATATTCGAACAAAGCCTTCCGGTTCCGGCAGATGATCTTGAGGCTATCTTCTTTCATAGGACTCGATTGACGACCAGGGGGCGCCCGAACCGGAAAATATCCGGGAACCGGTGATCCATTTCCTTGTTAACGTAGTCGTTGACTTCCTCCACGGTAGCCAGGGTCAGGGCCCGGCGGGCGATTTTGGTGGCCTCGCCCAGAGAGGTCATGCGGATGACCCTTTTCACCACCGGGATGGAGGTGGGGTTCATGGAGAACTCTTCCACCCCCAGCCCCAGGAGGACCGGGATATAGAGCGGGTCGCCGGCCATCTCGCCGCACATGGCCACCCGGATGCCGAGCTTCCGGCTGACCTGGACCACGTCCCGGACCATGCGCATC
>JAGVPN010000512.1 GCA_020052215.1 Syntrophobacterales bacterium | reverse complement strand
CTACTTTGATGAGATCGCCGGTCTTGGGGTTACGGCCTTTATAGCCATTGTAAAATTTCACCTTGAAACTGCCAAAGCCGCGAATTTCGATGCGTTCCTTCTGCACCAGGGCATCCGCCATATTCTCAAAAACGGCGTTGACCACCAGTTCCGCCTTCTTCAAGGTGATATTCTCAGCTTTGGCCAGAGCTTCGATGAGTTGCGACTTGTTCATCCCGCTCTACTCCTTGGTGGCGTGCGCCGAAGCCCTTACCGGGGCTGGCAGCTCGATCGCCTATAAGCTAATTTACCTGAAATAATAAAGAAAATCCCGCCTGAGGTAAAGAAAAAAATGCAGGCCGAATTCAGGGGCGTTTCCGGACCACCCGGCCGCCCTTCCCGGAGTCATGGCCACACCCGGAAAAATCTGGCGGCAAAGCCTTGCCAGTGGCTCCCTTGGGGAATTGCAAGGGTTGATGTGCGTTGAGGAAAAATGTAGTAAAATTAATAAAATCGTCTTATTAAAAGAGCCAGCCGGGCGGGGCGAAGGCGGAACGCCGGGTGGATAAGCGAGACGGAGGACTCCCCATGGAGATCAAGCGCATAAATTTCCGGGTGGCGGGCATGGTGCAGCGCGGCGGGTTTGTCTGAAGCGGCTGCCCTGACGCCGTGCGCGCCGCCATCACCGCCCTCCGGGGTATCCTGGAAGCAGCTTATGACGCCCAGGAGGACCTTTTCACCGTCCGTTTTGATTCCCAACAGGCCAGGCTGGAAGATATCTTTGCCGCGGTCTATCTGGCCGGAAGACAAGCCGGACAAAACTATTTACCCCAGATGGTCTCCTGAAGGCCCTCCGGCAAGCGCGGTTTAGGGAAATTCCAGCGAGATAGTATCGATCCATAACCCCCCACTCCCCGGATTTTATTGGATAATTTCCCTTCGATAAAGTATATATGGGGAAATGAAACCTTTAACCCCACAAGCCCTATGATGAACCTAGCTGACTTGCGCCTTTACTTCCGGCTGCTCGCCTACCTCAAGCCCCACAAATGGCGCATGACCGCGGCCATCGCCGCCATGCTGGGGGTCTCGGCGCTCACCGCCCTGTTGGCCTACATGGTCAAGCCCGTCCTGGACGACGTCTTTTTCGCCAAACGGGAAAACATGCTCTATCTGCTGCCGCCCCTGATAGTGATCCTCTACCTCCTCAAGGGGGTTTTCTCCTACACCCACAACTTCCAGATGAGCTACATCGGCAACGCTACCGTCACCCGCCTGAGGGATGAACTTTTTGCCTCCCTCCAGCGCCAGCCCCTGTCCTTCTTCGACGGCGAGGCCACCGGGATGCTCATGAGCCGCCTGACCTACGACGTTAACCTGCTCCAGGACGCGGTGACCCGGGTGGTGACCAGCTTTTTCAAAGACACCTTCACCGTCATCGGCCTCACCGCGGTGATCTTTTACCGGGAGTGGCGTCTGGCCCTCATGGCCATGGTGGTCTTCCCCCTGGCGATCCTGATCATCGTCCACCTGGGCAAACGCATACGCCGCATCTCCCAGGCGACCCAGGTGGCCAACGCTTATCTCTATACCGTCCTCCAGGAGTCCCTCATCGGCCAGCGCATCGTCAAGGCCTTCGCCCGGGAAGATTACGAGGAGGAGCGCTTCTCCCGGGCCAACTGGGATTATTTCCGCATCCGCATGAAACTGAACGCCACCCGGGAGCTGTCCCCTCCCATCATGGAGGTCCTGGGTTCCCTGGGGATGGCCGGCATCATCTTCTACGGCGGTTACGCGGTCATCCGGGGCGCCTCTACCCCCGGCACCTTTTTCTCCTTTCTGGCCGCCCTCCTCATGCTCTACCAGCCCGTCAAAAGCCTGAGTTCGGTACAGAATGTCTTCCAGGAAGGCCTGGCCGCGGCGGTGCGGGTTTTCGGCCTCATGGACCGGAAGCCGGAGATCGCCGACGCCCCCGAGGCCGCGCCCCTAACTCCCCTGGCCCAAGAAATCGGTTATGCGGGGGTCAGCTTCGCCTACAACGGCCGGGCCAACGTCCTCCACAACATCGATTTCACCGTGCGCCGGGGTGAAGTGGTGGCCTTGGTGGGCCCCTCCGGGGCCGGCAAATCCACCCTGCTTAATCTCCTGCCCCGCTTCTACGACGCCACCGGCGGCGCCATCTTGATCGACAGCCACGATATCCGGGACGTCACCCTGGGCTCCCTTAGGGGCCAGATCGGCGTGGTCACCCAGCAGACCATCCTGTTCAACGACACCGTGCGCCACAACGTCGCCTACGGCAACCTCACCGCCACTGAGGCCGAAATCGTCAATGCCCTTAAGGACGCCCACGCTTACGACTTTGTCATGGCCATGCCCCAGGGTCTGAACACCCTCATCGGCGAACAGGGGGTGCGCCTCTCGGGCGGCGAGCGCCAGCGCCTGGCCATCGCCCGGGCCCTGTTAAAAGACCCGCCCATCCTCATCCTGGACGAAGCCACCTCATCTCTGGACTCCGAATCCGAGCGGGAGGTGCAGCAGGCCCTGGACCGGCTCATCATCGGGCGCACCACCCTGGTCATCGCCCACCGCCTCTCCACGGTGAGAAACGCCGACCGCATCATCGCCATGGAAGACGGCCGCATCGCCGAAATCGGCAGCCACGCCGAACTCCTGGCCGCGGACGGCCTCTACCGCCGCCTTTACGAGATGCAGTTCGCCCGGGAAGAAGAAATTAATTTAGTTTCTGACAAAGCTATTACATAGTAATAATTAATTTTATTTAAATAAATATTAGGAGGTTAAAAATGAAATTATCACGTAGGCCTCTTCGCCGAAAGGATTATTGGGATAAAAGCAGAGATGAAATAATTAATGCAATCCTTACTGATACATTAAATAAGAATGCTGAAATAGATATTGAAGACGATTATAGAAAAAGCACAGTTATGTTGGGAGATTATGTCACTCTTGACTGGCCACACATACAAGACATTCATAAGATACGATCAACTATAATTGAGTATGCGAATGACCCATCACGGAGGAGGCCTTTAAACCTTATAATGGTAGCGCAGGCAGGGTCAGGTAAATCGTACTTTGTTAATCAATTAGCTAAAAAGATCAGTTCTACGCGAGTCGGAGCCGTAAGTTTCAACATGAGTAACCTATCAAATATTGACGATTTGGTACAACCACTAGATGCCGTTAGAAATATGAAAGTTATTGATTTATTGCCTATCCTTTTCTTAGATGAATTTGACAGCAATCCTTCTAATTTTTCATTATTACTTCCTTTATTATGGGATGGAGAGCTTCATGTAGGACATAGAGATTTAAAATTAGGAAAAGTTGTGATTATTTTAGCTGGAAGTGATCTAGAAATAAAAAAAAATTATTCATACAGCCAAAGGAATGCAAAGAAATTATGGCAATGAACAGGAACCTCAAAAAGATAACAAGAATAAATTATTTGATTTACTTTCACGAATAAATGGCGGAATTATCGAGATTCCTGATTTAGATTTAGATACAAAAGACCGTAATCGCAGAGTGGACAAAATTTGTATAGCGATATCGCTTCTGCAAAAGAGATTTGGCTCTTATCTGCAACTCGTACCATGGCGACTTCTAAGATTCATAGCAATCACTGAATTTAGATATGGTATTCGTAGTATTGCATCATTAGTTGATCTAATACCGTATAAAATTGATGATTCAGAAAGTATATTAAATAATGATTTAAAATTGCCATTAAATTCGCTTGTTGAGCTTAAAAAAAGTAGCCTTGCATATCATCTTATTGCTTCAGATGACCCCCAGACTATTGTTGATAATTGGTTGGAATTTGCAGAATGCGATTGTTTAGTCCGTTTTAAATCATTTGAGGAAGATTATATTTGATCTATTAACCTCTGTGTGGAAAATTACAAGCAGTTCCTTATCTGCTATTAGGAGCGTAAGGCGCTGAAACCATCTATAAAATAAACCATGCGGCCTTACTGGCATAACCTGTTCCGACGGCTTCAGGGGGACAAGGGCGCCGGCGATCCTCCCGGCCCCGTGGTCCGCGCCGGCGCCGCGGTGGCCTCCCGGCTCTACGGCCTGGGGGCCGGGTTGAGGCGCACCCTGTACGCTCGGGGTTGGCTCCGATTGAGAAAACTGCCGGCCCCGGTGGTGAGCGTGGGCAACCTGACGGTGGGCGGCGCCGGCAAGACCCCGGTGGTGGCCTGCCTGGCCCGGCTGTTACAAGACCGGGGTAAGCGGGTGGCCATCCTCAGCCGGGGCTACGGGGGGCAGAGCCGCGGCGTCACCTGCATCTCCGACGGCCGGCAAACGTATAAAAAACCCCCGGAGGTGGGAGAAGAGCCTTACTGGCTGGCCCGGACCCTGCCCGGGGTGGCGGTCTATACCGGGGCCTGCCGTTATGCTGCGGGGATGGCCGCCTGGGGGGAGGTCAAACCGGACCTCTTTCTGCTGGACGACGGCTTCCAGCATTTTCAACTACACCGGGACCTGGACCTGGTGCTGCTGGATGCTGCCTCGCCCTTCGGCAACCAGCGGCTCTTGCCCCGGGGACCCTTACGAGAACCTCTCGCGGCCCTGGCCGCGGCCCACAGCCTCATCCTGACCCGGTTTGACCCGGAGCGCCACCAGGCGCAGCTCGCGGCTATCCACCGGGCCTTCCCGGACAAACCGGTGTTGACCGCGAGCATCATTCCGGTGTCCGTCACAGCCTATCCCGGCGGGCAGGCCCAGGCGCCAACGGCCCTACGCCACCGGGCCTTAACAGCCTTTGCCGGCCTGGCCCGCCCGGAAGTCTTTGCCGCCACCTTGCAGGAACTGGGGGTGGACCTGAAGGGCTTCCGAATCTTTCCCGACCATCATGCCTACACCCAGGAGGAATTGGACCGCCTGACGGCAGCGGCCCTGGAGATGGGGGCCGGGGCCCTGGTCACCACCGGCAAGGATTGGGCCCGGCTGGGAGAGCGCTGGGACCGCGAAGTCCTCCTGTGGGTCCTGGAAGTGGAAGCCCGGCTGGGAGAACCCGAGCGGGTCCTAAAACTCCTGGACCGGAGCTTGCAGAGATAAGGCCGCACCTCCGCCAGGCCGCCGCCCGATGCCGTTTTCGGTTCTCGGTTTTCGGTAAAAAACCTAAAAAGCCAACCTGTAGGGCGGGCACTGCCCGCCATAATTCCTTTTGAAAATGGCAGAATGCGTCTGTTCCACATTTTCATCCTTCGTTGTAACCTCCTCGGGGGCATGGGCCGTGAGCCTGCGCCACTTGCTTGCTGGGGGCGTGGCATTAACCGCCGCCGCCCCTTTGCGCCTTTGGGCCACTCCCCTGAAGCTCCCTCTACCGTGTCTGACGAAAATGTTTTACAATACCTCAGCAGCTTTACCGTGAAAACTCAAATCCCCCTAAATCCCCCTTTGCTAAAGGGGGACTTTAAACCCCCCTTTGAAGAGGGGGGCAGGGGGGATTTTCATCGCTGGCGGGTGGCAAATATCTGCCATTCCCGTTTAGCTTGCCGCCATTAAGGAGAGGGCGCGGCTCCCAATGGATCGCGCCGCATGTATGACTGACGCCCCTAAAGAGAACCGCCGCCGGCCAACAGACCTGCCCCTGCCTCCCGAGGTCCGGCAGCGGTTCCAGCAGCTCCAGGTATCCCGCCGGTTTACCCGGGACCCCGAAGTGGTGCGGCGGGTCCTGGTGCGAGCGGCCAACTGGGTTGGGGATGCGGTCATGAGCCTGCCGGTGCTGGCGGGGCTCAAGCGGCTCTTTCCCCTGGCCGGGATCACGGTGCTGGCGGCGCCCCGGGTGGCCCCGCTGTTTGCCGGCCAGCCCGGAGTGACGGAGATCATCCGCTACCCCTCGGACCGGGGCAAGTGGCAGGTCCTGTGGGAGATCCGGGGGCGCTTCGACGTGGCCCTGGCCTTGCCCAACTCCATGGAATCCGCCCTGGGATTGTGGCTGGTGGGGGTACCCTCCCGGGTGGGGTATAACACCGACGCCCGCCGCCTCTTCCTCAAGGAGGCCGTATCCAACCGCCAGGAGTTGGCCGGTTTGCACACCGTCTTTTATCTTCTGGGCTTACTCAAGGCCCTGGGGGGAGTGGCCACCTTTACGCCCCCCACCCTCTACCTGGAACCCGAGGAAGAGGCCATGGGCGCGCATCTCCTGTCCGAGGCCGATCTTCCCGGCCAGGGCCCCTGGGTGGGCCTGAGCCCCGGCGCGGCTTACGGCCTGGCCAAACGCTGGGAGCCTTCTCGCTTCGCCGCCCTGGGCCGGGAACTGCACCGGGAGTTCGGGGCCCGCCTGGTGCTGCTGGGAGCCGACGAAGAGCGGCCGGTGGCGGATCTGGTCAAGCAGCAACTTCAGGCACCGGTGGTGGATCTGGTGGGGCGGACCAGCCTCCGGCAGGCCCTGGGGATATTGTCCCAACTCAAGCTTTTGGTCACCAACGACTCGGGGTTGATGCACGCCGCCGCCGCGCTCTCGGTGCCGCTGGTGGCCCTGTTCGGCTCCACCGACCCGGCGGCCACCGGCCCCTTCACCTCCCGGGCCACGGTGATTCGCCACCCCCTGCCGTGCAGTCCCTGCTTCAAGCGCACCTGCGAGACCGGCTATGCCTGCTTAACTGCCATCAGCGTGGACGAAGTCACTGCGGCCGCCCGTGCCTGGCTTAAGGAGGGCTCATGAGTCAACCCGCAGTGTTCCTGGACCGGGACGGCACCCTCAACGAAGAGATGGGCTACATCAATCACCTGAGCCGTTTCCGGCTGCTGCCCCAGGCGGTGGCCGCCATCCGCCGCCTCAATGAGGCCGGAATCAAGGTGGTGGTAGTCACCAATCAATCCGGGGCGGCCCGGGGCTATTTCCCCGCCTCCCTGGTAGAAGAGATTCACGCCCACCTGAAGCAGCTTCTGGCGGCCGAGGGCGCGCATCTGGACGGCATTTACGCCTGTCTCCACGGCCCGGCGGACGGCTGCGCCTGCCGCAAACCTTCGCCCACGCTGTTGGAGCAGGCGGCCCGGGACCTGGACCTGGACCTGGCCCGCTCCTATGTCGTGGGCGACCGCTATAAGGATATAGAGACCGCGGCCAACGCCGGGGCCAAAGGCATCCTGGTGCTTACCGGCTATGGGCTGGGCGAGTATGAATATCTCCGCCATACCTGGCCGGTGCCGCCGGTCCAGGTGGCGCCCGATCTTGGGGAAGCGGTGGAGTGGATTTTGCGGGATTTAGGCGAAAAGTAGGCCTTTTCTCTTTGCCGGATGTAGGGGCGGGTTTTAAACCCGCCCCTACACAAGCCGTGGCAAGTGTAATTCGGTTAAGGTTCTCGTGATATTTCATTCAGATGACGCATTTTTTTACCGGAACGGAAATCTTGTAGGGGCGATGAGCGCACTGCCCCTCCAGAATAATTCTCAGGGACTATAACGCATGTCCCCCCATCATCTCCCCAGTCACCCCAGAATTTTACTCGTCAAGCTCAGTTCCTTCGGGGATGTGCTCCATGG
>JAGVPN010000309.1 GCA_020052215.1 Syntrophobacterales bacterium | reverse complement strand
TGGTCATCGAAGAGACCTACCCGGTCATCGAACTGCAACTGGCCAACCCCCGGGTCCAGGGCCGCACCTCCGGGTTGGTCCCCCGGGAAGGGGAACTGACCCCCGACGTCATCCGCCCGGTGCTGGGAACGTTTCTTGCGTTGCCGGCCCGGGTCATTTCGGCTCCACCCGGCGGCGGCGATCGCCCCACCCTCTGCGCCGGCTGCGGTCACCGGGCGGCGTTCTACGCTATTAAGACGGCCTTCCCCGGGGGCATCTTCCCCAGCGACATCGGCTGCTACACCCTGGGCTTGAACCTGGGGGCGGTGGACACCTGCCACTGTATGGGCGCGGGCATCAGCCAGGCCGCGGGCTTCTACCGGGCTTTCGCCGCGGGGGGAGGGGAGGTCCCCACCGTCGTGGCCACCATCGGGGACTCCACCTTTTTTCACGCCGGGGTCCCGGCCCTAATCAACGCGGTGTTTCATCAAGCCCGCTTCATCCTGGTGATCCTGGACAACGCCACCACGGCCATGACCGGCCACCAGCCCACCCCCCAGGTGGGTTTCACCGCCACCGGCGAGCCGGGCCATGCGGTCTTCATCCCGGACCTGGTGCGGGCCAGCGGCGCCGGTTTCATCCGAGAGGCCGACCCCTACGACCTGCCCGCCTTCATGGACCTGCTTCGGTCCGCGGACGCCTATTGCCGCAGCCCGGCAGGCGGGGTGGCGGTGGTCATCGCCAAACATCCGTGCCTGCTGGACAAAGAAGCCCGTAAATCCCAGACGGCCTATATTATGGGGGTCACGGAAGATTGCACCGGCTGCCGGCACTGCCTGGACGAGTTCGAGTGCCCCGCCCTGTCCCTGGATGAGGCCGACGGCCGGGTGGTTATTGACGAAGGGCGCTGCGTCGGCTGCGGGGTGTGCGTCCAGGTCTGCCCCGAAGGGGCCATCACCGCCGCCACCGGGGGGCACCCATGAAGCAGCAAATCATCGTCAGCGGCCTGGGAGGGCAGGGGGCCCTTACCCTGACCCGGCTTTTGGCGGAGGCCGCCGCGGCCCTGGGGCTTGCGGTCATCACTTCCGAAACCCACGGCATGGCCCAGCGGGGCGGCACGGTCATCTCCATGATCAAGGTGGGGCCTTTCCGGGGTCCCTTGATCCCTGCCGGAGAGGCGGACCGGGGACTGTTCCTCCACCCCAAAAACCTGGCGGTGCACCGCTTCTACCTGAAAGAAGGCGGGGCCGTGTTCGTCAATACCGCCCTCCCCGGGGATTACCTGGGCGTGGACGCCCGGTCCCTGGCGGAGGCCCAGGGCCTGCCTCCCGTGGCGGCCAACCTCATTTTGCTGGGATTCGCCGCGGGTAAAGGCGGGCTGTTCGCCGGGCCGGACCTGCTGGCGGAGATGATTGCGGCCAAGACCCCGGAGCGCTTCCGGGAAGCCAGCCTCCGGGCCTTTAACCTCGGCCTGGCCGCGGCGGCCTGAAAGAGATTTCGGTCTTTGAAAAGTTCATGGTGGCACCGGCATCTTGCCGGTGCGGCGCACAGGCTGGAAGCCTGTGCCACCAAAGGCGGCGGGCACGGAGGCCCGCCCCACTGAACTTTTCAGGCGTTATACCAAGTCGCCGTCATAGAGGTAATTCTGGCTTTATGGTCGCAACCCCCGTAGGGGCGGTTCGCGAACCGCCCCTACAATTCGGATTATTACTTGTTTGACGGCAACTTGGTATTACGGGTGGGCCAAAGATATGTAGGGCGGGCACTACCCGCCGTTTCGGGTCATCAATTGGTGCGTCAAACGCACCCTACGAAAAAACTTTTCGAACCAAATGGAGATCGCCAAGATGCAAGAATGTCTCAACCATAAGAAGAACCTGGAGATGTGCAACTGCACCTATGAACCGTGCGAACGCAAGGGGCTGTGCTGTGAATGTCTCCGCTACCACCGGGCCATGGGCGAATTACCGGCCTGCTACTTCACCCCGGAGGTGGAGCGGACTTACGACCGCAGCCTTGCCCGCTTTTTGCGCGCCCAGCGATAAGCTCGGGAAACGCTGGTCATGATAGGGTGGGAGAAAGCCAAATATTTTGTCATCCGGCACCACACGGGGCTTATGGTGTGGGGTCTGGCTCTGTTTCTGGCGCTTATCCCCCTGGTGATGCGGAACCCGTACAACCTGGGCATCCTCAACCTCATCGGCCTTTATGTCATCGTGGTTTTGGGGCTCAACCTGTTCATCGGCTTCGCCGGCCAGATCTCCCTGGGCCATGCCGCGTTTTTCGGGCTGGGCGCCTACGGCTCAGCCATCCTCACCGCCACCTATGGCTTTCCCGCCTGGCCGGCCATGATCCTCACCGCCGGCGCTATGGCGCTGGTGGCCCTGGTCCTGGGGGTCCCCACCCTGAGGCTCTCGGGCCACTACCTGGCCATGGCCACCCTGGGTTTCAACTACGTGGTGGACAGCATTTTCGTCCAGTGGGACGCGGTCACCGGCGGGCCCAGCGGCCTTTCCGGGGTGCCACCCCTGTCCATCGGAGGCCTGGTCTTCGACAACGACCTCAAGTTTCACTACCTGGTCTGGACCTTTGCCCTGGTGGCCCTGACCCTGTGCCTCAACCTGGTCCGCACCGGGGTAGGGCGGGGATTGGCCGCCCTGGCCGCGGACGAAGTGGCCGCCGCCGCCCTGGGGGTGGACGTGCGCCGCCAGAAAATCGGCGTCTTCGTCCTCTCCGCGGTCTTCGCCTCGGTGGCCGGCAGCCTCTACGCCCACTACTTCGGCTACATCAACCCCGACGCCTTCAGCATCTTCAAATCCCTGGATTTCGTGATCATGGTGGTGGTGGGCGGGCTGGGCTCCGTCTGGGGCACCCTGTTCGGGGCCTCGTTCATCACCATCTTGCCCCTTTTTCTGGGGTTCCTGGAAAGCTACACGGATATCATCCACGGGGTGATCCTGGTGGTGATCCTCCTTTTCCTGCCCCAGGGATTCGTGTCCGGGCTGGTGGATATCATCCGCATCCGCTGGGCCCGCCGCCGCTTGGCCATGGCGGGAAGGGGTGGGCCGTGATTTGGGAGAGGGGGCCAGGGGCTTTTTCATAAGTGGCCCCTGCCCATACGAAAAACTCTCCCAAACCCTCTCCCCCAACCCCCATAAGGGTGTTTATGGAGAGCGCTTGAAGAGGTTGGAATTATTTCGGTGGCACAGGCGTCTCGCCTGTGCTCACAAAAGGAGGGGGAAATGCCTATTTGTGCGTGTGGATGTGGAGGCGAAACGCAAGGCAGATTTTGTCCGGGACACGATCAAAGATTGCGATCAAGATTGGAAGAGATGGCTGGTGGCTTATTAAACCTTGAAGCCCTGGTTGAAGTTGCCTGTGATTATGCCAATGGTAGAATTAGCCTTGATTCTCTTGGTCAACGGGTAAGATCGATTATCACTAAAGGGTAGAGTATGAATGCACAGGCGAGACGCCCGTGCCACTCGGTTTTTGCCATGAACCAAGCCAATCAAGAACCCATTCTCCAAATATCCAACCTTACCAAGCATTTCGGCGGTTTGCCGGCCCTGGACGACGTGAGCTTTCTGGCCGGGCGGGGCCAGGTCACCGCGCTGATCGGCCCCAACGGCGCCGGCAAAACCACCCTGATCAACTGTCTCACCGGGGTCATCCGGCCCGACGCCGGGGCCATCCGGTTCGAGGGCGCCGATATTGCCGGGTTGCCGGCCCACCGGGTAGCCCGGCTGGGCATCTCCCGGACCTTTCAAAATCTCCGCATCTTTCCGCGCCTGACGGTCCTGGACAATGTCCTCTGCGGCCTGACGGTGGAGGCCGGGGCCTCCCTTTGGGAGGCGCTCCTCCGGCCCCCGGGGTTGCGGCACCGGGAGCGGCGGCTCAAACTCACGGCCCTGGAGGCCCTGGACGCCTTCGGCCTGGCGGACAAGGCCGGCTGGCCCGTGGGAGTGCTGCCCTACGGGGACAAGAAACGGGTGGAGATGGCCCGGGCCTTCGTGTCCCAGCCCGTCCTGACCCTGCTGGACGAGCCGGTGGCGGGCCTCAACCCCGAGGAGACCGCGACGGTGGCCGCCTTCATCCGCCAGATGCGGCTGGCGGGGAAGACCATGATCCTGGTGGAACACGACATGGAAATGGTCATGGGGATCTCGGACCACGTCGTGGTCCTGGACGGCGGCCGCCGCATCGCCCAGGGGACCCCGGACGCGGTGCGCCACAACCCCCTGGTGATTGAGGCCTACCTGGGCCGCATGAGCGCCACGGCCTGATCAGTAAGAGCGTTAGCCGGTTAAAAGAAATACACTTATAGCGTTTGACATAAATTCCTTCCGTTTGGAGGTTCCCAAATCCCCCCTAAATCCCCCTTTAAAAAAGGGGGACTTTCAAAGCAGCGCCCTGTAGTTCCCCCCTTTTCTAAAGGGGGGTTAGGGGGGATTATAAGGCTTCCCATAACCGAAAAAACTTTTGGCAATTGCTATAAGATATACTAAGGGCTTGTCAATAATTAAGTGTTACAAACATGCTCGAGGAGATATGGAGTAGTTCCACTCTCCATGAAAATCATCTCTGACCATATTGATGGCTG
>JAGVPN010000430.1 GCA_020052215.1 Syntrophobacterales bacterium | reverse complement strand
GAATCGGTGCCTCCGGACACCAAGGTGTTCCTGAAAAAGCCGGAATTAGTCTACAAGCTCCACCGCTCCCGCCAGGGGTCGGCGGCGGCTGGGGGGAGACAACCATGAGAGGGGTGTTGCCGCAGGTCGTCCAGGCAGTGGGGGCCACGCCCCTGGTCCGCTTAACTAACCTTACCCGGGGACTTAAGGCCACCATCCTGGCCAAGCTGGAGTTCATGAACCCCCTGGGCAGCGTCAAGGACCGCATCGGGGCGGCCATGATCCTGGAGGCGGAAAAGCGCGGCCTCCTTACTCCCGGCGGCCTGATCGTGGAGCCCACCAGCGGCAACACCGGCATCGCCCTGGCCTTTGTGGCCGCCGCCCGGGGCTACCGCCTCCTCCTCACCATGCCGGACACCATGAGCCTGGAAAGACGAAAGCTTTTGAAACACCTGGGAGCGGAGGTGGTTTTGACCCCGGGGAGCCAGGGCATGACCGGCGCGATTAACCGGGCTCGGGAAATCCTGGCTGAGACTCCAGGCGCCTATATGCCCGACCAGTTCAGTAACCCGGCCAACCCCGACATTCACCGCCGGACTACGGCCGAAGAGATTTGGCGGGATACGGAAGGGAAGGTGGACATCCTGGTGGCCGGGGTGGGCACCGGGGGCACCATCACCGGGGTGGCGGAAGTGATCAAGGCCCGAAAACCTGCTTTTCGGGCCGTGGCCGTGGAGCCTGCGGCCTCCCCGGTGCTCTCCGGCGGTCCCCCGGGCCCCCATCTGATTCAGGGCATTGGCGCGGGGTTCATTCCCCAGGTGTTGAACCGGGAAATCATTGACGAGGTCATCCCCGTAGCCGACCAAGACGCCCTGGAAACCGCGAGAGAGGTGGCCAAACGGGAAGGCATCCTCTGCGGCATCTCCTCCGGGGCCGCGGTGTACGCCGCGCTTAGCCTGGCCCGCCGCCCCGACAACCGGGGCAAACAGATCGTGGCCATCCTCCCCAGCACCGGGGAACGGTACCTGAGCACCAAACTTTTCATTGACTAATTGAACTGTTGTGTGAGCTTTTTATGAAGAAATTGTTTTAGTTTCAAGTTCTATTGTGGAACGCACTATAGCGGCGTCTTCTTTATGCTTTTCTTCAAACGCCTGATTTTGCTGACCGCTTATTTTTTCTCCCCCAAACTCAAAAGCCTTAACATTTTCCCCCGGCGCGGTTCTAACTACTTAAACGCACCAATCAATCCCTTGGGGAGGGAAGAGTCATGAACGGAAAACCACGCTTTTGGGGCCTGCGCCTGGGAAAGCAGTGGATATTGGTAGGTTTGCTGGGCTTGAGTTTGCTGACGGGATGCGCCACGCCGAGTCAAAATCCCAGCCTTTACACCGGCGCGGGTCTGGGTGCGGCCCTGGGAGCCGGCCTGGGGGCCGCCATCAATCACCGGAATCCCTGGAAGGGGGCGGCTATCGGCGCTTTGCTCGGGGGTGCCGGGGGTGGCGTGGCCGGAGCAGTTTACGGACAGTCGCAACAGTCGCAACAGCCGCAACAGCAGGGGTATTACCAGCCGCAATCCCAGGGGCAATACCAGCAGCCCCAGCAGGGTAATTATCAGCCAGCCCCTTATTATGGGCCTCCCCCCGGCTAACCAGCCGGAGGAAAACCGGATTCCGGTTGCGGAGCGGTTGCAGGGATTAGCCCTGGTGAGTGAACCTCCCCAGGGCTTTTCTTATGGCGGAATCATGCTTGGCCGCCCTACTGCCGATAAAGAATAAAGCCGGGTCGATTTACTTTACCGCCCCGGGAGTGACTGATGGAGTATGCGAACACAGCTACGGACCGGTTGAGCCGCCCCCGGCGGTTTGGGTGGGTTCTCCTGGGAGTCTGGACCCTGGTGGTGGCGGCCTCCCTGACCTGAAACCTGGTGCAGCAGCGGCGGGAAACCCTGGCCCTGGCCTACACCGTGGCCCTCACCTTGTATGAGAAAGATCTCCTTTACCGGCGCTGGGCCGCGGGCCAAGGCGGAGTCTATGCGCCGGTGACGGCTGCGACCCCGCCCAACCCCTACCTGTCCCACCTGCCGGAGCGGGATATCCGGACGCCCTCCGGCCGCCGCCTTACCTTGATTAACCCGGCCTACATGAATCGCCAGGTCTATGAACTGGCCCAAAAAATCGGCCAGCCCCAGGGCCACATCACCAGCCTGAAGCCCCTGCGGCCCGAAAACGCCCCGGACCCCTGGGAGGCGGCGGCCCTCAAGGTCTGTGAACAGGGTCAGGCCGAAGTCAGTGGGATCGGTAAACTGGACGGCAAGGAAGTCTTGCGCCTGATGCGCCCGGTCATGACGGAAAAGAGTTGCCTGGGCTGCCATGCCGGGCAGGGTTACCGTCTGGGCGAAATCCGCGGCGGCATTAGCCTGGCCGTGCCTATGACGTCGTTATGGCAGGCGCAAAGCTCGGCGAACCTATCCCTGACAGTAAGCCACGGCCTCTTGTGGCTCTTGGGAGTAGCGGGGATCTTTCTGGGAATCACCCGGTTGGAGAGAGCCAACCAATGCATCATTGCCCTGGTAAACACCGATTCCCTGACGCGCCTGGCCAACCGCCGGTTTTTCATTGACCTCCTGGAGAAGGCCATGGCCTTCGCCAAACGCCACGAGCAGGCCTTGTCCGTGATCATGGCCGATCTGGACAATTTCAAGTCCGTTAACGACACCTATGGCCATCAAGCCGGCGACCAGGTTTTAGTGGCCTTCGCCCAGGTGATGCAGGCTTCTATCCGGCAAGAAGACCTGGCCGCCCGGTTTGGCGGGGAGGAATTCATCGTCATGCTGCCGGGCATTACTCTAGAACAGGCGGTTATCCTGGGGGAAAGGCTCCGGGAGTTGCTTTCGAATCTCAAGTTGCCCCCCTTGAAAACCGGGGTTACCGCCTCCTTCGGCATTACCCAATACCGGCCGGATGATACCCTCGAGAGCCTGGTAAATCGGGCCGATGCGGCCCTGTATGCCGCCAAAGCCGCCGGGCGCAACCGGGTCATGTCCGGGTAAGTCCTGAGCCCGGTTCCCGGGCTCAGGCTTATGAGGCCAGGCCCCCGTAACCGCCTTTCCCGGCCCCCCTTCCGCCTCACTGCCGGCCTTCCGCCTCCGCCACCTGTCGGATCACCTTGATGACGCTGTCCGGGTTCAGGGAAATGGAATCGATGCCGCAGGACACCAAAAACTCGGCGAAATCGGGGTAATCACTGGGGGCCTGGCCGCAGATGCCCACCTGGCGGCCGGCCTGATGGGCGCTGGTGATGAGACTCCGGATCATCCGGGTCACCGCCTCGTCCCGTTCATCGAAGAGTTCGGAGAGTTCCGCGGAATCCCGATCCACCCCCAACACCAGCTGGGTGAGGTCGTTGCTGCCGATGGAAAAGCCGTCGAAGCGCTCCGCGAACTTTTCCGCCAGGATGACGTTGGACGGGATCTCGGCCATCACGTAAACTTCCAGCCCCGCCTCGCCCCGTTTCAGGCCGTTGTCGCCCAATACCTGGAGCACCCGGTCCGCCTCCTTCAGGGTGCGGCAGAAGGGAATCATGACGATGACGTTGGCCAGGCCCATCTCTTCCCGGACCCTTTTTATCGCCCGGCACTCCAGGGCGAACCCCTCCCGGTAGCGGTGGCTGTAATACCGGGACGCACCCCTAAAACCCAGCATGGGGTTGTTCTCCTGAAACTCGAACTGCTGGCCGCCGATGAGGTTGGCGTATTCATTGGTTTTAAAATCACTCATGCGGACGATCGCCGGCTCGGGATACTGGGAGGCGGCGATCTTGGCGATCCCCCGGGCCAGGTTGTCCACAAAATATTCCACCTTGTCCTCGTACCCCTGGGTCAGGGCCAGAATCTCCCGGCGGGGCTCCGGGTTCGTCACCTGGTCGAAGTTAAGCAGGGCCAGGGGATGAATCTTGATGATGCTGTTGATGATGAATTCCATCCGGGCCAGGCCGATGCCCTTCACCGGCAGACGCCACCAGCGGAAGGCCGCGGCGGGGGAAGCGATGTTCATCATGATGCGGGTCCTGGTCTCGGGGAGGTTATCCAGGTTGACCTGGGTTTCCCGGAACGCCAGGATCCCCTCATAGACGTACCCCTGGTCGCCCTCGGCGCCGGAAATGGTGATCTTCTGGCGGTTTTTCAGGATCTCGGTGGCCTTGCCGGTCCCGACGATGGCGGGAATGCCCAACTCCCGGCTGACGATAGCCGCGTGGCAGGTGCGCCCTCCGTGGTCCGTGACGATGCCCCGGGCCCGCTTCATGATGGGCACCCAGTCCGGGTCCGTCATTTCGGTGACCAGGATGGCATCATCTTTGAACCGGGCAATATCCGCAGCGCTCTTGATGAGGCAGACCTGCCCGGCGGCAATGGCCTCCCCGATGGCCAGGCCGGTGAGCAGCCTTTTGCCCTTTTGCTGCATCTCATAGGTTTTGAGGTAGCCGGCCTCCCGGCGGGATTGGACGGTTTCCGGGCGGGCCTGGACGATGAACAGCCGCCCGGTGTCGCCATCCTTGGCCCATTCGATGTCCATGGGCTTGCCGTAATGCTTTTCGATGGCGACCGCCCAGCGGGCCAGGGTTAAAATCTCGCCGTCGGTCAGGACGAAGGTATTGCGCTCATCCCTGGCGGTATCCAGGTTCCTGGTGGTCTTGGTGCCGCCCACGGCGTACACCAGGGTCTTTTCCTTGGCCCCCAGGTTTTTTTCGATGATGGGGGTGAATCCCGGGTTGTCCAGCAGAGGTTTAAAGACCATGTATTCATCAGGATTCACGGTGCCCTGGACGACGTTTTCGCCCAGACCCCAGGCGGCGTTGATCACCGCCGCGTCCCTAAAGCCCGTCTCCGTGTCGATGGTGAACATGACGCCGGAACCGGCCTTGTCGGCGCGGACCATCTTCTGCACCCCGATGGAGAGGGCCGCCTTCAGGTGGTCGAAACCCTTCTCCTGCCGGTAGATCATGGCCCGGTCGGTGAAGAGGGAGGCATAGCACCGGCGGCAGGCCTCCAGGAGTTCGTGGTCCCCGGTGACGTTCAGAAACGACTCCTGCTGTCCGGCAAAGCTGGCATCGGGCAAATCCTCGGCGGTGGCGCTGCTCCTGACCGCCACGTCTACATCATAGACGTCGTAGCGCCGACTCAACTCATGGTAGGCAATGCTGATGGCCGCGGCGATTTCTTGGGGGTATTGGGCCCGGAGGAAAAGGCGGCGAATGGCCTTACCGGTCTCCTCCAGGGACTTCGCCCCCTGACGCCAGTCCGTAAGCCAAGCCTCAATCCTGCTGCAGAGATCATTGACCTTCAGAAATTCCCAGTAGGCGGCGGCGGTGGTGGCAAACCCGTGGGGCACCGATATGCCCTGATGCTTGAGGGTGCGGACCATTTCCCCCAGGGAGGCGTTCTTGCCGCCCACCAGGGGCACATCGGTGTTGCTCAAGGTCTCAAACCAGCGCACATATCGGTCGTCTTGGTGCACGTCGCCTCCTTTATAGAAAAATAGCCAAATCTGCTTGCCACTATGGGGGGTTTAATCGGGCAGACGCCGATGACCCTTGGACGCCAGCCGGCGGATATCACCCCCAAAGCCGGCGCGGTTGGCGGCAACCCCGCGGCCTGGGGCACTTTTTAGCGTGAAAAACTTCAAATCCCCCTGAATCCCCCTTTTCCAAAGGGGGACTTTAATACCCCCCTTTGAAAAAGGGGGGCAGGGGGGATTTTTGATCCTCGGGGGTGAGACATCTGTGGTTCATGGACGTTTAGCATGGATGCACCCGCCCCCAACCCGCAGGGGCAGGCTAAGATCAGGCCGGGGTAAAGAGGCTCAGCATCTCCCGCGCTTCCTCCAGCCAGGCCTGCCGCTGGGCGGGGGTGCTGGTCACCACCACGGCGAAATTCTGGCGGAAAAAGCCCGGGACGCCGCATAACCCAAAAATGCAGTTTTTCCAAAGGGTTTCCAGGGGGTCGCCGAAGACGGCCAGTTCCCGCTCCCGGGGGGTGTTGGAGGTGGTGAACACCACCGCGGCCTCAGCCCGGAGCAGCCCCACCGGGACGCCGTCGCCGGTATCCCCCTCCCGGAACCGGTAGGCCACCTCCGGCCGGAGCACCCGGTCCACCCAGCCCTTCAGGATGGCCGGCGGCTGGCCCCACCAGTTGGGATGGACGATGATGATGCCTTGGGCCTGGGCGATCTCCCGGCAGTGCTGTTCCAAAAACGGGTGCAGGAAGGCCTCCCGCTGGAGTTCGGGGGCCAGCAGGACGGGCTCGAAGTTTTCCTGGTAGAGGTCATGGAACCTGACCTCATGCCCCTGGGTCTCCAAGGCCTGCACCGCGGTAGCGGCGATGGCGTGGTTGAAGCTGCCGTGCCGGGGATGCGCCAGGATTACCGATAGGTAGGCCATCTTCACGAAACGCAAGATGATGATTATGCATCATCCCGAATTTTGGAGAGTTTTGAAATTACTTTTCCCTTGCTATCTTTAACCTCTTTTTGCAAGGCGTCCATCTTCTTGATGAATATACCTTGCAACGATTCAAGCTGTTCCACAATATCATTAATATCCGAAGCTTTTTTATCTTTATCAGAGATCGTATCATTTTTCATAATATGGAACCTCTTATCAATTGATCTTTCAGTTTCCTGATTTTTTCAATTGATCAATTAATGCTGCAACTTTATTACTCATATCATCTCTTATCTCCATGATTTGTTCTTCTAATTCTCCATATTTATTAATACCAGCTCCCGCAGCCTCTACCGCAACTTCCTTTTCTTTAATCGCTTTGACTTGTTCTTGCTTGGCTTGAGTTGCCTGTTCTTGGGCGGTTTCAATACCTTGTTTGCCGAAAAAGTGCCCCAACACGAACCCCAAAGCTGTGGAAAAGAGGGCGCTAATCTTATAGGCTGTATCGAGAATTGCGGAAAGTTTATCTTTTAGGGCTGGGTCCTCGAAGTGAATAGAATCTATGAGATTTAAAGGTTTATAAAGAAAATAGGCCCATATTGCGATGATAATTATGGCCAACACAAACTGTGCATCGAGCTTTTTCATGGACATTCACTATTCCCCACGGGGGTTATAAATCCTGATGGGTTAAGTTCGAATATCTTGAAAAAGAGCCTGGCCGTGCACCCTCCTTCGAATCCGCCACCACCGAGGACCGTGCCCAGAGGGTTGATGGATTAGAAGCCGCCGCGACACAGACCGCCTTGTTTACCGCTGCTTCCTTCCGGACCTGACGGGGTTCACAAGCGTCTGTTGCGCAGGGTCCAATCCGCCGCCCTGGTCAGCAGTCAACGGCCGCGCTGCAATCCTCAAAGAGGGACTTCAATCCCGCGTAAGCGGTTTTCGGGTTACAGGGCACCGCTAGCTCCCCATCTAGCACGACCAGGTTGTGAAAACGGCTCAGCGATCGACGCGTTCCCGCAGTTCCTTGCCGACCTTAAAGAAGGGCAACTTCTTGCCGTCTACTTTGATGAGATCGCCGGTCTTGGGGTTACGGCCTTTATAGCCATTGTAAAATTTCACCTTGAAACTGCCAAAGCCGCGAATTTCGATGCGTTCCT
>JAGVPN010000448.1 GCA_020052215.1 Syntrophobacterales bacterium | reverse complement strand
AGGAGACTCAAGTTTTCTTGTTGCACAATAATTGCTCCATTTAGCTAATTAATTTAGTTAATTATAGCTTATTTTCGGAGCAATGGCAATAAGCGTAAAACCTATTAATTCGCCCGGATTACGGAAAATACCAAGGTCGGTCAAAGAACCGCCGGAATATAGGAAGGCATGCCCTATATCTGAAATACAACGTCTAAAAAAAACCTGGCCATTATTATTGATCAGGGCATCAGAACCTAATCCGAGATCGGTCATGACGCCAGCGGAATATAAAAATACATGTTGTCCGTCGGCGGCGCTCGAGTAGCCAACTACTTGGCCGCTGTTATTAATATTGCGGGCCACACTCGAACTTCCCCCGGAGGTGCCTAAATCAGTCCTCACTCCGGCGGAATAAAGGAAGGCATGGGAATTTCCTGAGACATCAGAGGTATAGGCGATCTGGCCACTATTATTTATGTGTCTCAGACCACCAAAACCGGAAACCCCAAAGGTGCCCAGATCGGTCATGACTCCATTGGAGTAACGGAAGACTTCACCGGCGCTGGTGGTTCCCCATATTTGCCCCGTGTTATCAACAACATTAATCCAATTGGCATTAAATCCTAGGTCAGTCATGCCGCCGTTGGAATAAAGAAAGGCATGTCCCGAATAGTCCGAGCCTTGCGAGATGCCGGCGATATAATTGCCGTTATCACTTATGGCAGTAGCCCAGCTTGTACGGTCCCCACTCAGGTACCCCAGATCAATCACCGCAGAAGACGCAGGGGACGTGGCCGTCAGCAAGCAGCCGACTGCAATCCCAAGAGCGAGCAAACGCCTTAACCCCGATCTCTCCATATTTCCCTCCTAATCATTACTTGCCCCAGTTTCGAATGGCGTTGGCGCTCCCGCAAAAAAAATAAGATTGCGGGGCCAGTTATGACGGCGGTTATCCAGGCAACCCGGCTGTCTCTCGCTAACGAAAAGATTCGTAGCTTTCCGTCCCCGCCTCGCGGCGGGGTTAAGCTTTTTCTGTAGGATGATAACATGTAGCATAATGACAGTTCCATGTCACGATTTTTCTCTAAATATCGTAATTTATTTTAGGCATGAAAATGTACAAGGAAGGAACTCTGGGTCACCCGAACACCCCTTTTAGCGGGGCGAACCACAATTTGGGATTGCTGCGCAAAATCATGCAACGCGGAAATTGAAGATTGTTGCTATCTATCACCCCTTTTAAAATCCATCAAAGTGGTTTGATATGAATATCATACTTGTATCTAAGACCCTGGCCCATTTAAAATTTTAGTCCCAATGGCCAGGTCTAATCTGGTCTCGGTTTGATGATGGTCAGCTCAATCTGGGTCATTAAAAATAAGCCCGCAAAAAAAAAATCGAAAATTACCCGTTAAACGGCGTAATGGCGGGGGGGATAGGGTCGGGGGCCGGCGGTTCCGGCTGGGTGAAGCCGAAGTGGCGCAAGGCCGGGTTCTTCAAGAACACCACCCCGGCCACCACCGCGGCGAGGGCGGCGCCCCCGGTGATGGACGGACCGGCGCCCACGAAGTGGGCCGCGACGCCGTATAAAATGCTGCCCAGTGGGGCGAAGCCCATGACGATGAGTCCGAACAGGCTCATGAGACGGCCCCGCAACTCATCCGGCACGTGGAGTTGCAGCAGGCTGTTGCCGGTGGAGAGTTGGGTCACGAGGCCGAACCCGGCCAGGGCCATGCAGGCCAGGGCGGCGTAATAGTTGCGGCAGAGGCCCAGGCCCATGAGCCCCAAGAGGAACAGGCCCTGGCCGGCCAGAAACGAGGGCATGGGCGGGCGGCGGGTGAGGCGCCGGGCCAGGGTGAGGCCCCCGAGAAAGGCCCCCAGGCCGCTCATGCCCATGAGGAGCCCGAAGCCCCGGGGTCCCACCCCCAGGGTGTCCCGGGCCAGGATGGGCAGCAGCACGAAATACGGCATGGCACAGACCGCCGCGGTGGAGATGAGCAGGAGGATCAGCCTTAGTTCCCGACACTCCAGCAGGTAGTCCAACAGCTCCTTCCAGGCCCGGAGAAAGGGTTTCCAGGGCAGGTTCGGGGTGGGGGGCAGCTTGATGAGCACCAGGGCCAGGAGCACCGCCAGGAAGCTGGCGGCGTTGAGGAAGAAGCAGTTGGCCATACCCACGGTGCCGATGATCACCCCCCCCATGGCCGGTCCCATCACCCGGGTGGCGTTGAACAGGGTGGAGTTGAGGGCGATGGCGTTGGGCAGGTCCGGTTTGCCCACCAGGTCCACGATAAAGGCCTGGCGCACCGGGATGTCAAAGGCCATGGCCGTGCCCGACAGAAAGACCAGGGAGCCGAGCATCCAGACCTGGACCACGTTGACTTCCACCAGCACCCCCAGGACCAGGGCCAGGAGCATGAGGACGGCCTGGGTGATGAACAGCAGCCTGAGCTTGGAGGTGTGGTCGGCCACCACCCCGGCGAGGAAGGAAAACAGGAGCACCGGCAGGGTCTGGAGCGCCCCCATCAGGCCCAGGTAGAAGGCGGAGTCGGTGAGCACCAGGACCAGCCAGCTGAAGGCTACGGACTGCATCCAGGAGCCGGTGAGGGAGATCATCTGGCCGGAGTAGAACAGCCGGAAATTGCGGTGGCGCAGGGCCGCAAAGGTGGAAAACCGCACCGGGTTCATTCAAGCTCCCGCATAAGCTGGGGCATGGTCAAAATCACTCTTCTCTCTGTCCTGAAAAGTTTTTGGTGGCACAGGCGTCTCGCCTGTGCATAAGGCAGTTGCCAACGGCGGGCAGTGCCCGCCCTACATATTTTTTCATGCTATCTGGGTGGCCCAAAGGCCCAAGAATGACTGGTCCGGGGTGAGATCTACTTGCCGGGAATCATCTGCCCGGCTGGCAACCGGCGCCACACCGTTGTCTTTAATGATAAGAAAAGACCACAGCTTATGCTATGGTCTGAGCCGGGCGCGGGGACGGCCCGGGTGGCGGTGACCCCGGAGGCGGGCTTGACAAGGGCTCGGTCCCGGGTCTATATATATGTCAAATACTTAGCGCCGCGGAGACCTGGAAAATGTTTGCCCTTGGACACCTGATCGCAGCTCTGGCCCAGATTTTGGACCTGGCCCTGACTATCTACATGTGGGTGATCATCGCCCGAGCCCTCCTGTCCTGGGTCAATCCCGACCCGTACAACCCCATTGTCCGGTTTTTATACAACGTCACCGAACCGGTCCTGAGCTGGGTTAGGTCCCGGGTGCCCGTGGTCTTCGGCGGTCTGGACCTGGCACCGCTGCTGGTGCTGCTGGCCATCGTCTTCCTGCAGCGCTTCCTGGTCTCCACCTTGTGGGACTTGG
Source organism: Syntrophobacterales bacterium (assembly GCA_020052215.1). Classification (GTDB taxonomy): domain Bacteria; phylum Desulfobacterota; class Desulfobaccia; order Desulfobaccales; family 0-14-0-80-60-11; genus 0-14-0-80-60-11. The sequence goes on along the minus strand of JAGVPN010000448.1, from coordinate 1,705 downwards.
CCCGCCGGATGGGCTGATCCCGGCTGGCTCTGCCCTATGTCCCCTTTTTTTGCGCCTACCAGTCAGGGATACCTGCTGCGTCTGACGGTGGTGCCCGGGGCCCAGCGCACCCAGGTAGTGGGCCTGTACGGCGACCGCCTCAAGGTCCGGCTGGCGGCCCCTCCGGAAAAAGGCGCAGCCAACCGGGAACTCATCGATTTCCTGGCCCGATCCCTCAGCCTCCCCAAGAGTTCTTTCAAGCTTACTCTGGGCGCCCAGAGCCGGTCCAAAGTGGTGGCGGTGTGCGACCTGTCTCCGGACCTGCGCGACCGCCTCCATCGCCTGGTGCCTGCCTCCTGATAAACTTCCTGATTTACCCGGCGTAATCCCGGGGCCATCCTTGACAATAGTAAGCCGGATGATCAGAATTAGAAGCAAATGTAAGGGTGAGCCGACAGTTGTAATCCAAAAGGGCTGGTGGTTGTTACTGGATGACGACCTATTATGAAATTCTGGAGGTCTCGCGGGAGGCTTCCCTGGAGGAGATCAGAACCGCGTACCGTCGGTTGGCCCTGCAGTATCACCCGGACAAGAACCCCGGGGATCAGGTGGCGGAAGATCGATTCAAACAGATTTCCGAAGCTTACCAGGTCATGGCCGACCCGGAAAAGCGCCAGCTCTATGACCTCTACGGGGCTGCCGGGCTGGCCGGCCTGGATGTCAGCGGTTTCAGCGGCTTCGAAGATATCTTCAACTCTTTCGGGGAGGTGTTTGAAGATTTCTTCAGTTTCGGACGCTCCCGGAACCGGCCGGACCAGCCCCAACCCGGTGCGGACCTGCGCCAGCCGGTGGTTCTGACCCTGGAGGAAGCCGCCCGGGGAGTGAATACCAGCCTGACCGTGGAACGCCGCGTGAGTTGCCCCAGTTGCGGGGGGAGCGGCGGGGCGTCCGGCAACCAACGCCAGGCCTGTTCGCGCTGCCGGGGCCAAGGCCAGGTCAGCCAGTCCCAGGGGGGCCTGAAGGTTTTTATCACCTGTCCGGATTGCCAGGGGGCCGGCGCCAGCATCCCAACTCCTTGCTCCGCCTGCCAGGGCGCCGGGGTCATCAAGGAAGAAAAGCAGCTGCAGGTGCGCATTCCACCGGGGGTGGATACGGGCGCCCGCCTGCGCCTCCGGGGAGAAGGGGAAGCCGGGACCCACGGAGCGCCGCCGGGGGACCTCTACCTGGACGTGTGCGTCGCCCCCCATCCCATCTTTACCCGCAAGCGCAAAGATCTCTATTACCGGGCGCAAATCTCTTTCGTGGAGGCCGCGCTGGGGACGGAGGTGGAAGTTCCCACCTTGACGGCCCCAACCCGCCTGGCCATTCCCCCCGGCACCCAGCCAGGGGCCACCCTACGCATACCCGGCCTGGGTTTGCCCGACCTGCGGGGCAAATCCTTGGGCGACCTGGTGGTGGTCGTTGACCTCCAAACTCCCACCCGGCTTTCGGAACAGCAGAAGCAACTCCTCCAGGAGTTCCTTATCATGGAATCATGAAAATCCTGCTGATCCAAGCTTCCGGTTACCGGGAAAACGGCCGCCTGGACCGCCGTAAGAGCCGCTGGCTCCTGGGGATGACCCTGCCTTATGTGGCGGCCTTGACCCCCGGCGACATTCGGGTGGAGATCAAGGACGACATGCTGGAGGAGATCACCTTCCGGGAAGACTGCGACCTGGTGGGCCTT
>JAGVPN010000201.1 GCA_020052215.1 Syntrophobacterales bacterium | reverse complement strand
TGCGCCGCCTTAAACTCCCCGTCGGGATTGCGCTGGGGATGGTACTCGACGCTGGGCCAGCAAAAGTTGTCCACCCCGCCGATATGCGCCAGGCTCCCGCCCACCGCCAACAGGCGCCGCACCGCCTCGTCGATGGTCACCGCGGTCATGTGGTAGGCGTCGATGGCGGAGTAAGCGGGGTTCAAGGCCAGGCTCAGGGCCAGCCCCTGAGGCGAATCCGGGCGGGGCCGCAGCACCGCGGCGTCCCCGGGCACCGGCGCCGCCTCGCCCACCAGGGGTTTGAGCACGCTGGCCCCCTGGACCTCGTGATCGTACTGGCGGGTGATCCACTCCCGGGAGCAGATATTGGGGCGGTCCAGCATGGCCAACAGCAAACCCGGGTGATCCCCAACCTCGCCCAGCACCGGCTCGGTCAGGCGATTCTCCGGCGGCAGCCACCGGGCTTCGAACTCCCAGGGAGGAAACTCCTCCTCCAGGAACGACAGGTCCATAAACGCGGCGGTGCGGCCCTGGTACTTCACCTCCAGGACGCCCGTATCGGTGAAGCGGCCCATAACGGTGGCCTCCACCGCGTGCTTCAGGGCCAGGCGCTTGAAGCTGGCCTCATGCGAAGGCCTCACGGCCACCACCATGCGCTCCTGGGATTCGGACACCCAGATTTCCCAGGGGTTCAGGCCCTGGTATTTCAGGGGTACCGCCGAAAGCTCGATCTCCCCGCCGCCGGCCATCCCGGCTGATTCACCCACCGCCGAAGACAGCCCGCCGCCGCCGCAGTCGGTGATAAAGGTGATGAGGCCCTGATCCCGCGCCTCCAGGAGGAAATCGTGCATGTTCTTCTGGGTGTAGGGGTCGCCGATCTGGACATGGCCGGCCGGGGTGCCCGGGGACGAGACTTCCGAGGAGGCAGTCACCCCGTGAATTCCGTCCTGGCCTACCCGGCCGCCGCAGGTGACGATCAGGTCGCCGGGCCGGGCCGCCTTCTCGGCCCCGGGCTCCCCCTTGATCTTTCGGGGCAGGAGTCCCACCGCGCCCACGAACACCAGGCACTTGCCCAGGTAGGACGGATCAAAGTAGAGGGCGCCGCCCACGGTGGGCACCCCGCTCTTGTTGCCGCCGTCCTTGACGCCTTCGATGACGCCGTCCAGCAGCCGCCGGGGATGCAGCCGGGGTTTTAACGGCCCGGCATAGTCCCGGGGGCCCACGCAAAAGCCGTACATGCCGCCGATGAGACGGGCTCCCTTGCCGGTGCCCAGGGGGTCGCGGTAGACCCCGACGATGCCGGTGAGGGAACCGCCGTAAGCCTCCAGGTTGGAGGGGGAATTATGGGTTTCGCCCTTGATTACATAGGAAAATTCGTCATCGAACCGCCCCACCCCGGCGTTGTCCCAGAGCACCGACACCACCCAATCCTTCTCCCGGGCAATCTCCCGGGTGGGCGCCTCGATGCACACTTTAAAGGGGTTATCCAGGGTGAAGGTCTCGCCGGTCGCCTCATCCCGGTAATGGAACCGCCCCCTAAAGGTGTTGTGGTTGCAGTGGTCGCTCCTGGCCTGGGCCAGGTACTCCAGTTCCACGTCGGTGGGCGCCGACAGCCCCACCGCGGCCCGCCGGGCCAAGACCCCCGGGCGCTGAAAATAATTGAGGATGACCGGCAGGTCGGCATCCCGGAGAGCCAGGTGGCGCTTGCGGCTCAGTTCCTTGAGACCCTCCGGCGAGGTGATCTCAAAGGCCTGAACCGCCGGGGTGTGGGCCAGTTCCACCCGGGGCAGGATAATCCCCACTCCATAGCCTGCGTCCCAGGTCTGATGAGAGAATATCCGGAATTCCTGGACCATGTCGTTAGCCAGGAGTTCTTTGGCCAGCGCCGCGATGTGGGACTCGGTGAGGTCCGCACCGGTCAGGAGGAAGAGCTTGGAGGTATAGACCGCGGCCCCAGCCGGCAGCGGCCGCCCCAGGTAAGCTTCGATGGCTTCCAAGGCCACGTCCCCGGCCGTATCCCGCACCCCGGGCTTGAAGCCCACCCAGATGGCCCAGTGGAAATCCTTCGCCAGGGGTTCGAAACCGGATATCTGGGTGGTGGGGTGGGTGAAGATGTCGGTGCGGATCGCCTCCAAGGTGTCATCCGGCAGGTCCAGATCCAGCATGAGGACCCGCAGCACCCTGACGGCCGTCAGGTCGAGGCCGAAATATTCCCGGGCCTGGCGGCGCACCGCCTCCCCTTCCGCGTCCGCCAGGTCCGGGCGCCAACCGATTTCCAGCCGCACTGCCATAGCTCTCCCCAGAAGTTCAGTGAATTAATGGAGAAAATATACCACCGGGTGAACCGGATAGAAAGGGCAAGATGTCATGAACCGGATTTATGCTGACCGCCATCGGACCTCGGCCCCATTTTTCGCGTCAATCGGCAACGAGTTGGCCGGGAGGGGATGGATCATCAAGCCCCCGGTCCCTTTTAGACTCCACATCCCATGCCGAATAACTTGATGACTTTGGCGCCTTCGACGCGATAGGCGACGACCCACTCCCCTTCATAATGATGTCCGTCCAGGACGATCTCCAGGATGCCATCCCCATTGAGATCCAAGACCCCGACGACCCTATGTTCCGCCGGGGCGCAGAATTTTTTGGCCTGGGGGTAGTACTGTCCCGTGATAATCCGCGTGACCACCTTCCCCTGCACCACTTTGCGCAGGAACACCAGGGAGTAGTCGCCGGCCCGGGCATTTGGCGTCAATCCGCCTCTACGCTGAGATCTTTCATAATTGGTGGCGCTGACCAACACCTCCTCCACCCCGTCTCCGTCCAGATCAGCCCGGATCACCTGAGTGAGGATGACTTGCGGGTTGTCGATCCCCTGGCTTTTTAAAATCTCGGCGGCCGCCTCTTTATATATCTGCGACTCGGGGCTGGCGATTTTGAGGGGTCGGGGCATGGCATTCCAGGGACCACCCACCCCCACCAGGCTTTTCTGGCCTGCCGGGAAGGGCGTTAGCGTCACGTACAAAGTGTCTGTACACGGCCCTTCTTCTCCTTTGGCCGGAGCGCTGCCGACGCTGGCGCCTACCTCGCCGGTCAAGGCGTAGAGGCGATAATTTTCTTCTCCCGGGATCAACGCCGCCGCGGCCTCGGGTTTGAGCCACTGGCCGCCGTCAGAGCCGCCCAGGAGGTAGCCGGTGGGTTTGCTGTGCCTCCAAAAATCACTAAAAGCCACAATGGGGTAAACGTTAGCGCCCAGGGCGGGGCCAGCGTGAGTCCAGGGGCCGAGAATCAGCACCATGATCACTGCTAAGATGAGCCTGATGAGGTTCATATCCATCCCTCCTGCTGCCTCTGCCGAAAAGTCCTTGGTGGCACCGGTATCTTACCGGTGCGGGTGCACAGGTTGAAAACCTGTGCCACCAACGGAGGCGGGCACGGAGGCCCGCCCCACCAACTTTTTCATAATACGCTTATTGCCATTGCTCCGAAAATAAGCTATAATTAACTAAATTAATTAGCTAAATGGAGCAATTATTGTGCAACAAGAAAACTTGAGTCTCCT
>JAGVPN010000080.1 GCA_020052215.1 Syntrophobacterales bacterium | reverse complement strand
CTTCATCTATCACTTCTGGTTGAGAAAGACGGTGCCGTTTGAGCAGCCGGTGATGGACCTGTTCCTGATCTACATGGGGCAATTTATCTTCTGGCTGACGTGCAGCCATCCCTTGCTGGCGACCAACCGGCATCACACTCTTGCCAAGATGCTTTTCGCCTCCTCGATCCTCACCCTTGCTCTGGCTTATCTGGGCGGACAGCGCCTGGGGTTGCCGGGGATTGTGCTGGGCATGATTATCGGGGACCTGATCTTGCCTTTCTGGTTTGTCCCGTATCTACTGAAGGGTTATCAGGCCTGTTTCTCCTTCAAGTTTTTTGCCACCGAGATGGTACCCTATATCGGCAGTCTGGTTATTCTGGCGGCCATTCCCTGGCTCGCGCCGCTGGTTTTTCTTTTCCTCCTGGCATGGTGGCTAAGAGCGGTTCCTGTGGGTATCTTGGACCTGAGCCGGTTGAAAGCGCTTAAATGAAAAAAATTGATCTTCTGGTTCCCTGGCATCGCTTTTTACCCCCCCGGCCCTACAGTAATGATCACGGGGTAGGTTTCCCAGGCTGTAAGGGTAGAGGGATATATGGATAGTCTAGATATAACTCTCTTCCGTAATTATGTGGAAGATGAACGCATCAGTATGGAAGTCTATGCGGATGGTTTGGTTAAGGCGATGCGCCGGCATTTTCCCGGGCGCTGCAACTTCAATGAATACGTCCCCTATTTGCCGAAAGGATCAAAAGCCGGGATTTGGGGCATGCGTTGGGCGCGGTATGTTGGATATCCCTGGCAGGCTCGCCGCCAACCTGGACGGCTTAATCATATCGTTGACCCTGGCTATGGGCATCTGCTCTATATACTTGACCCCAGGCGCACTGTAGTGACGGTGCACGATCTGATACCCCTGATAGTTTGGAGAGGCGTTATACCCGGTTCGGCCCGGGGGAAAAGGCCGTGGCTGAATATATTTTCCTTTAAGGCGCTTCACAGGGCTAAGCATCTCATTGCTGACAGTGAAAACACGCGCCGTGACCTGGTTAATATACTTAAAATTCCAGATTACCGTATCAGTGTTATCTATCCGGGAATCGATCAAAATTTTAGACCGTACGGGCAAGGTGAAAAAACTGCGGCCGGCGCTTCTTTAGGGCTGACTGGCGACCATACCAAGCGCGTGTTGGTGACGGGGGCGCAATTCTATAAGAACCATAGTAACGCCTTACGGGCATTTGCCCGGCTGCGCACCAGGTATTCAAAACCGCTGCAATTGCTTAAACTTGGAGCGCCGACGCCTGAATTTAAGGCCGCAGTCCGGAACTACGGACTTGAAGATATCACCCATTATTTGGTGGGAGTCTCCGGCGACCAAATGCCCGCGGTGTATAACCGGGTTGATATACTGCTGTTTCCTTCCTGGTATGAAGGTTTCGGCTGGCCGCCGCTGGAGGCCATGGCTTGCGGCACGCCGGTGGTTGCCTCGAATGCCGCGTCTTTACCCGAAGTAATCGGTGATGCCGGGTTCATGTGCCCGCCACAGGACTATGAGGGTTTAGCGCAAGCCATGTATGCTTTATTGACTGATGATGATTTACGCCAATCCGTCATTGAACGGGGGCTGATCAGGGCCGCCCTTTTTCAGTGGGAAAAAGTGGCGGAGCAAACGCTGGCAGTGTATGAATTGTTAGCGGATCGTGATCATCATTACTGAGCCTCCGGCGAGGTCATGAAAATCCTCCATGTGATTGCCAACCTGGCTCCCCGTTACGGGGGCCCTTCCAAGGCCTGCTGGGAAATGGCCAGGGCCGTGGCTCAATTAGGCCACCAGGTGAGCATCTACACCACCAACCAAGATGGCCCCGGGATTTTGCCGGTGCCTACCGACCGCCCGGAATGGCGGGAGGGCGTGGAGGTGCGTTATTTCCCCATTCAATCGCCCAGGTTCTGGGGCGCGTCTTGGCCTTTAGCCCGGGCCTTGCGGCAGGCAATCAAGGACGTCGATCTGGTGCACGTTCATAACCTCTATCTCTTCCACGATTTAATGTCCGGGCGCTACTGCCGCATCCTCGGGGTTCCCTACCTCATCCAGCCCCATGGGAGCCTGGACCCCTTTATCCATCGCCGTCACCGCTGGCGCAAACGAGTCATGGAATGGGGATTCCAGAACCACAATCTGCGCGACGCTTCGGCCATCTTGTTCACCACCGCCCAGGAGCGGGACCTGGCCGCGCCTTTCACCTTCGGGACCCCGGGAGTGGTGGCGCCCCTGGGAATGGACCTCGATGAATTTGCGGAGCTGCCGGAGCCGGGTAGTTTCAGGCGCCGGCACCCGGAAATCGGCGACAAGCAAATCATCCTGTTTTTCGGGCGGATTAATTTCAAGAAAGGCCTGGATATCCTGGCCAAGGCTTTTGGCGTCGTGGCCCGCCGGCGTCAGGACGTCCACCTGGTGATTGCCGGACCCGACAATGACGGCTGGGGCGCCCGGGTCCGCACCTGGCTGGGTGAAGCAGGCGTGCTGGACCGCACCACCTTCACCGGGATGTTGTTAGGCCCGGATAGATTGGCCGTGTTGCGGGACGCCGGCATGTTTGTGCTGCCATCCTATTCGGAGAATTTCGGCCTGGCTGTTATCGAAGCCATGGCCGTGGGCCTGCCGGTGATCATTTCCGATCAGGTCAATATCTGGCGGGAGGTGGAAACCGGCGGGGCCGGCCGGGTGATCCCATGTGCCCCGGCGGCTCTGGCCGACCAGATCCTGGAACTCCTGGCCAACCCCGACGCCGTCGCCGGCATGGGCCGGAAGGGCAGGGCGCTGGTTGAGGAACGGTTTCAATGGCCCCGAATCGGCCGGAGCCTGGCCGAGGCCTATGGCCGGATCATTGACGAATATCGCCGCCGCCGGCAGAGGAAACCGACTCAGAGCCGGCCCCAGGCCGCCCCGAACCGATCATGACCGACGACGACCGTAAGACTCCGGTATCGGTGCTGATTTGCACCAGGAATGAAGAACGCAACCTGGGCGCTTGCCTTAAGAGCGTGTCCTGGGCCGATGACTGCGTGGTCCTGGATTCCTGCAGCGATGATCATACCGTCAATATTGCCCTGGCGGGAGGCGCCCGGGTGGTGTCCCGGGAGTTTGACAATTTCTCGGCCCACAAAAACTGGGCCCTGGACCACCTTGATTTTAAGCATGACTGGATTTTGATTGTGGATGCCGATGAGCGGGTGACCCCGGATCTGGCCCGGGAGATTGCGGCCTTGGTCAGCGGCTCGCCCCAACACCACGGTTATTATCTGGCCCGGCAGAACTGGTTTGCCGGCGTCTGGATCAGGCACGGCGGCTGGTACCCCGACTGGAACCTGCGGCTGTTGCGGCGGGGGCGGGGGCGCTATGAAGCCCGGATGGTCCACGAGCACATCCTGCTTACGGGCACCCCGGGCTATCTCCAAAACCCGCTCATCCATTATGATTACAAGGGGATCGAGCGCTATTTTGACCGCCATAATGTCTACTCCAGTCTGGAGGCCATGGAGGCCCACCGGACGCTGACCGCGCCGGACCAGCCCCGGGGGCTGCCTGCGGCCCTGCTGGATAGGGGGCCGGCCCGCCGGCGGTTTTTAAAAAATCTCGCCTACCGGTACCTGCCGGCCCGGGCCTTGATTAAATTTTTCTGGATGTATGTTCTCAAACTGGGGTTCTTAGACGGGCGCATGGGGTTTCGCTACTGCCTGCTCCACACTTTTTACGACTACCAGATCAGTCTCAAGCTGGAAGAATTACGCGACCCCCAATCCCCCATGTCCCAAAAATACCGGGATAGGTCAGCCTGAGGCGCCCTGGGCCAGGACTAACTTTTAACCACAAGTCGGGATTGGTTGATTCGACAAGTTTTTGGTGGCACAGGCTTTCTAGCCTGTGCGAGGATTTTCGCACAGCCTGGAAGGGCTGTGCCACCAGTCAGAAAAACTTGTGGGTAAAGATTAAGGGCCAGGAAGGGGCTGCGGTCAGCGCAGGATTTACGACTAATACTGGGTTCGCGGTCAAACGCGACCAATTATAGCTATAACCTCTTATAATTTTTATGATATTTGACTGAAAACTGAAAACCGAAAACGGTATAATATGGGTGCGCCACCAAACCATCATCGGCCTTGCGGCATTTGCGGTCAGACGTGCCGGCTTCGACTGGACGGGCTGTTTGACGGCCGGTTCGGGGGCCCCGGCGTTTTTGACATTGTGGAGTGCTCCCACTGCGGCCTTTCGCAGACCTGGCCCCGGCCCGCGGCAAGTGAACTCAAAGAGCTATACGAGAGGTTCTATAACGCCGGGATAAGACCAGACAGCGCCTACCGGGGCCTTAGGGAGCGCTTTTTCTATTCCGGCCTGTATCGCCTCTGGCTCTCGTGGGACGGGGATATGGGTTTTCATGGACGCCGGGGGGCCGGTAGGCTGCTGGACGTGGGGTGCAATGAGGGGCGGGGTTTGAGCCTGTACGCCGACAACGGCTTTCAGGTGGAAGGCCTGGAGCTGAACGAGTCGGCCGCGGCCCTGGCCCGCCGGCGGGGTTTCCGGGTGCACACCGCGCCCCTGGGGCAGTTTCGTCCCCAGGAGCCTTTCGACGTGGTGGTCCTGGCCAACGTCCTGGAGCACGCCTGGGATCCGGTGCAGATGCTGGCGGAGGTGCGGCCTCTGCTGCGGCCGGCCGGCGAGATCTGGATTTCCTGCCCCAACGCCGACAGCCTCTGGCGCCGGGTGTTCGGGCGCGCCTGGGTCAACTGGCATGTGCCCTTCCACCTCTGGCACTTTTCTCCGGCAACCCTGCAAATGGTCCTCCAGCAGGCCGGCTATGAGATATCGACTCTCGATACCTATAGCCCGGCTCTCTGGATGGCCCAATCTCTCTGTGTCAGCCTGGGCGCCCGAAAGGGCCGGACCAACCGCGTGATGCGGTCGGCGCCCATGGCGGCAGGGTTGACGCTGGCCGCCCGAGCCCTGGTGTTGCCTTGGTTCAGGCATCTCAACCGGAGCCTGACCGGGGACTGCCTGCTGGTCACGGCCCGGGGCCGGTAAGGATGAATCGGTGGCGCTGCGTATCCTGATACACGGCATCAATTATGCCCCGGAGTTTGTCGGGATCGGGCGTTACACCGGGGAGTTGGGGGCCTGGCTGAGGTCCAGGGGGCACGCGGTCACCGTCCTGGCCGCCCCCCCCTACTATCCGGCCTGGCGGGTGCCGGCCGCCTACCGCCGGCCGGCCTGGCGGCGGGAATGGCTGGATGGAGTGGAGGTGCTGCGTGCCCCCCTCTATACCCCCACCCGGGTGACCGGCAGAGGCCGGATGCTGCACGAGCTCTCCTTCGGGGCCAGTTGCCTGGCTTGGTGGCCGACCCTGTGGGCGCGGTCCTGGGACGCCATCCTGGCGGTCTGCCCCCTGCTGCAATCGGGGCTGATCCCGGGTCTTCTGGCCCGGCATCAGAAGGTCCCCTTGATCTTCCACGTTCAGGATTTGCAGCTGGATGCCGCCCGGGAATTGGCGATCATCCGGCAGCCGCTCCTTTTCGCCTGCCTTACGCGCCTGGAACATTTTCTCTTCACCCGGTCCCAGGCGGTGACCACCATTTCCCGGGCCATGGCGGTGCGAATCCAGGATAAAGGGGCGCCGCCGGAACGCGTGCATCTCCTGCGCAACTGGGCTGACCTTGAGGATATCAAGCCCGGAGAACGCCGGAATGCCTTGAGGCGGGAGTTGGGGCTGAACGACGAAATCATGGTCCTGTATGCCGGGAATATGGGGGAAAAGCAGGGGCTGGAAGTCATCCTGGACGCGGCGGCCATTACCCGTTATAATCAAGGTCTCCGGTATGTGTTGGTGGGGGAAGGGGCTGCCAGGCAACGGCTGATGGACCAGGCCCAACGTCTGGCCCTGGAGACGGTGAGCTTTTTACCTATACAATCGAGGGACCGATTCCCTTTGCTGCTGAATGCGGCCGACATCCACCTGGTAGTCCAGAAGCACCAGGCCTCAGACCTGGTTATGCCTTCCAAACTGGGCAACATTCTGGCGGCGGGGCGGCCATTTATTGCCACGGCCACCCAGGAGACGGAATTGGGCAGGGTCGCCACGGAGTCCCAGGCCGGCCGGTTGACACCCCCGGAAGATGCCGGCGCCCTGGCCCGGGCCATCGTCCACCTGGCCCGAGATGATGAGGCCCGGAAAAAAATGGGGCTCAAGGCCCGTCAATTTGCGGAAGCCTGGTTGGGACGTGATAAAATTATGGCGGAATGGGAACGTTTGCTTTATGGTCTGGTTAATCAGGCCAGGCGAGATGCGGGCCGGGACCGGATCTAAACCGGATAGCCGCCGGTGGAACCACCGGGTCAGGTCCCAGGGGCGCATGTCGCCAAGGACCGGCTCAAGCAGGAGAGTTGCAGGTGATTGATCGTCGCCAGGGCATTTTCGATGAGTACCGCTGGATCATCTCCCGGTTGCAGTGGCTCCTGGACGGGGTCGTGGTGGTATTGGTGCTGTTTCTCATCTGCTGGATCTGCGGGGAATCCTTTCGCCTGATCTTCCAGGTCCTGGGGCTGGTCGCCTTTTTGTTAACCATTATGGTTTTTCGGGCCACCCAGCTCTATCAGCCCTGGCGCGGCGCCAATTTCATGCGCCTGGTGCGCCAGGTTTTTCTGGCCTGGCTGGTGATCGTGGCCATCCTCATGATGCTGGGTTACGTCAGCCAGACCTCTTTGCACTTTTCCCGGAAAGTCCTCCTCACCTGGATGGTGATAGTCCCTGTGGCCCTGGTGGTGTTGCGCCTGCAGGTCTTCTGGGGCTTGCGGTGGCTGCGGCAGCAGGGCCGCAACAGCCGCACCGTGGTGATTGCCGGGGCCGGGGACCTGGGACGCCGCCTGGCGAAAAACGTGGTGGACACCCCCTGGCTGGGGATGCGCCTCCTGGGGTTTTTCGACGACCGGGTCACGGGGGAAATCCACCTGGATCACCACAACTATCCGGTGCTGGGCACCCTGGACGACATGATCGGGTTCGTGCAGAAACAGCAGGTCGTTATGGTCTATCTGGCGTTACCCCTGCGGGCTGAAAGCCGCCTTCGCCAGGTGGTGGAATCCCTCCAGGACACCACCGCCTCCGTCTATTATGCGCCGGACGTCTTCATTTTCTCCCTGCTCTCCTCCAGCCTGACCGATCTGAGAGGCATACCGCTCATCGCTTTGTGGGAAACCCCCTTCTTCGGGGTGAACGGCTGGCTGAAGCGGACCGAAGACCTGGTGCTGGCCAGTCTGATTCTGATCCTGGTGTTCCCGCTGCTCGTCCTGATTGCCCTGGGGGTGAAGCTGACGTCTCCGGGCCCCATAATTTTCCGGCAACGGCGCTATGGCCTGGATGGTTCTGAGATCATGGTCTATAAATTCCGCACCATGAAAGTCTGTGAAGACGGCCAGTATATTCCCCAGACGATCAGGGACGACAGCCGGGTGACTCCTTTCGGCGGCTGGTTGCGGCGCACCAGCCTGGATGAGCTGCCCCAGTTTTTCAATGTGCTCAACGGTTCCATGTCCATAGTGGGGCCCAGGCCCCATGCGGTGGCGCATAATGAGTATTATCGGCGGCTAATCCCGGGATATATGCTCCGGCACAAGGTTCGTCCCGGCCTTACCGGGTGGGCCCAGATCAACGGCTGGCGGGGCGAGACGGAAATTCTGGAAAAGATGGAAAAGCGGGTGGAATATGACCTGGATTATCTGCGCCGCTGGTCTTTGTGGTTCGATTTGAAGATCATCATCCTGACGATTCTTCGGGGTTTTAAAGACCGACACGCCTATTGAGGTTGGATGCGCCTGGAGGCAGGCTAAAAAGCATCAAGGGATTAAAGGGAGTTTCATGATGAGTCGGGGTAAAAAGGCGCTGGTTACCGGAATTACCGGACAGGACGGCAGCTATCTGGCTGAGTTCCTCCTGGCCAAGGGTTATGAAGTGCATGGTTTGGTGCGCCGGTCCAGCACCTTCAATACCAGGCGCATTGACCACCTGTACGTGGACCCTCATGAAGCGGGGGCCCGGTTATTTCTTCATTATGGGGACCTGAGCGACTCCGGGCAGCTCAGCCATCTGATCTACAATATCCAACCGGACGAAATCTATAACCTGGCTGCTCAGAGCCATGTACGGGTCAGTTTCGACATACCCGAATATACCGGCGATGTGACCGGCCTGGGGGTTATCCGACTCCTGGAGGCCATCCGCCGCAGCGGCATTAAGACCCGGTTTTACCAGGCCTCCTCCAGCGAACTGTTTGGCGACTCCCCGCCGCCCCAGAATGAAGCGACCCCCATGTGCCCCCGGAGCCCCTATGCCGCGGCCAAGCTCTATGGCTACTGGATGACGCGCAACTACCGGGAAGGCTACGGTATCTTCGCGGTCAACGGCATCCTGTTCAACCACGAATCGCCCCGCCGGGGGGAGACCTTTGTGACCCGCAAGATTACCCGGGCGGTGGCCAGGATCAAGTTCGGCTTGCAGAAGAAGCTCTACCTGGGCAACCTGGAGGCCAAGCGCGATTGGGGCTATGCCCCGGACTTTGTGGAAGCCATGTGGCTCATGTTGCAGCAGGATACCCCGGAAGACCTGGTGATCGCCACCGGGGAGACCCATTCGGTCCGGGAGTTCCTGGAAGAAGCCTTTTCCCATGCCGACCTGGACTGGCGGGAATACGTCGAGATCGACCCGAAGTACTTCCGGCCCACGGAAGTGGACTGCTTATTGGGAGATGCCGGCAAGGCCCGGCGCATTTTAGGCTGGCAGCCTCGGGTCAGCTTCCAGGAACTGGTACGCCTCATGGTGGATGCCGATCTTCAGGCTCTGATCGATCTGCGCCAGTGCCAGGACGTGATCCAGCGCCTGCGGCAGGAAAACCACCTGGGCCCCCGGGGCGAGACCGACTCGCCGCTCTAGCCGGATGAGAAGGCGGCCTCGCGTCGCCGGATAATTGGGAGCGGATCAGAAGCATGCTGGAACGGGATGCAAAAATCTATGTGGCCGGGCACCAGGGTCTGGTGGGCGGCGCCATTTGGCGGCGCTTGCAGGCCGCCGGGTTTAAGAACTTAGTGGGCCGCAGCTTGCAGGAATTGGACCTGCGGGCTCAGGCGGCGGTGACCGACTTTTTTGACCGGGAAGGCCCGGAGTACGTCTTCCTGGCGGCCGCCCGGGTGGGCGGGATCAGGGCCAACGACACCTATCCGGCGGAGTTTATTTACGACAACCTGATGATTGAGGCCAATATTATTCATCAGGCCTACCGCCATGATGTCAAAAAGCTCCTGTTCCTGGGGAGTTCTTGCATCTACCCCAGGCTCTGTCCCCAGCCCATGAAAGAAGACTATCTTCTGGACGGGAAGCTGGAACCCACCAATGAGCCCTACGCGGTGGCGAAGATCGCCGGCATCAAGATGTGTCAGTCTTATAACCGGCAGTACGGCGCCTGTTTCATCTCGGTGATGCCCACCAATCTCTACGGCCCGGGAGATAATTTTGACCTGCTGGACTCCCACGTCATCCCCGCCCTGATCCGGAAGTTTCATCAG
>JAGVPN010000497.1 GCA_020052215.1 Syntrophobacterales bacterium | reverse complement strand
TTTTTTTGGTAGGGCGGCCGTCCCTGGCCGCCGTCGAGTCGTCCCTGTAAAAAGGGGAATTTTCAGACTAAAAGTAGAGAACCAACATGCCAAAGATGAAATCGGTTGCCCAACTGGCGGAATACCGGGCTAAGTTGCAAGCCCGCCGGGACCCCAACCAACCCCAGGTCCTGGTGTGCGGCGGCGCCGCCGCGGCCCTGGCCGGTCTGTTGGTGGCCTACCCCTCCTTCCGCACCCGGGGCGATTACCTGGCCATCGTGACGCTCGCCTTCAACATGATCGTCAAGAGCGTCCTGGAAAATATTTCCAGCCTGGGCGGCCCCCGGGGCTATCTGGGCATGCCCCGCCTCACCACGCTTTTCTGGGTCGCCGCCTGGGTGATCCTGACCCTGTGGATCTTGCGCAACCTGGTCTATTCCAACTTCGGGCGGGGAATCACAGCCATCCGGGAAGACGAAGTGGCCGCCAACTTGACATCCGTGGATACCCGGCGCCTCAAGCTGTACGCTTTTCTCATTTCCGCCTTTTTCGCCGGGGTGGCCGGGGGGCTGTACGCCCACCTGCTCCAGTTCATCAACCCCCGGAGCTTTTCCATCCTGAAATCCACCGACATGCTGGTCATGGTCTATCTGGGGGGGGTGGGCAGCCTGACGGGGTCGCTCCTGGGGGCCGCCATCTTCACGGTGCTCCTGGAAGTGCTCCGGCCCTTAGGGATTTGGCGCTGGGTGGTGGGGCCGCTCATGCTGGTCTTGCTCATGATTTACCGGCCCCAGGGGCTCATGGGTTTTAAAGAGGCCGGCTTATTCAAGCCCGCGACGCCGAATCCCGGGGGCGGGAGCCCTGGCCCCCCGGCCCCGGCAACGTCCGCCAACCCGTGGCGGGGTCATTGACCAGCAATCATGCAGCCACTCCTGACCATCATCGAGCTTTCCCACAGTTTCGGCGGTCTCAAGGCCCTGACCGATTTTTCCTTGGAGATTTTCCCCGGGGAGTTGGTGGGGCTCATCGGACCCAACGGCGCGGGCAAGACCACCGTGTTCAATCTCATCACCGGGGTCTTCCCCATCAGCCAAGGCAAGATCACTTTCCGGGGCGAAGACATCAGCGACTGGCGCAGCCATCGCATCACTGCCGCGGGGATTGCCCGGACCTTTCAGAATATCCGCCTGTTCAAGGAGTTGAGCGTCCTGGACAACGTCCGCCTGGGCGCCTTCGCCCAACATCGCTATTCCCTGCTGGACGCCCTGCGGCGCAGCCGGCGCTTCACCGCGGCGGAGGACCAGGTGACCCGCCAGGCCTTTGAACTGCTGGAGCGGTTTAACTTAACCCGCTATGCCCACACCCCGGCCCGGCACCTGCCTTACGGGGAACAGCGGCGGATCGAGATGGCCCGGGCCCTGATCAGCCGGCCCCAACTGCTGCTGCTGGATGAGCCTGCCGCGGGCATGAACCAATCGGAAATCGAGGAATTGATCCAGCGCATCCGCCAACTGCAGGCCGACTTCGCCCTGACCATCCTGTTGATCGAACACCAGATGCGGGTGGTGGTGAATCTTTGCCAGCGCCTCACCGTCCTGGATTTCGGCGAGACCATCGCCGTGGGCTCCCCCCGGGAAATCCAGCGCCACCCGGCGGTGTTGGAGGCTTACCTGGGCAAAGACGGCGACCTGATGAGCGACGCGCCGGAGCCGGACGAGGGGACCCCATGAAGGATGACCTGAGTCGCCCGCCCTTTACCCCCCTGCTCGCGGTGGAAGATTTGTGGGTTTCCTATGACCGTATCGACGCGGTCCGGGGGGTCTCGTTTGACGTCGGCGTTGGCGAGATCGTCACCCTCATCGGGGCCAACGGCGCGGGGAAGTCGTCGATTTTGCAGGCAATATCAGGGATGCTGCGGGTGGCCAAAGGCAGGGTGACCCTGGCCGGCGAGGACCTGCTGGGGGTGCCGGCCCACCTGAGGGTGGCCCGAGGCATCGCCCACGTCCCGGAAGGCCGGGGCATCTTCGGCAACCTGACGGTCCTGGAAAATCTGCGCCTGGCGACCTACCGGCGCCGGGACCGCGAGATTCAGCGGGACCTGGAGGAGGTCTTCCAGTTGTTCCCCCGGTTAGCTGAACGGCAGCGGCAGTGGGGCAATACCCTGTCCGGGGGCGAGCAGCAGATGCTGGCGGTGGGCCGGGCCTTGATGAGCCGGGCCCGGCTCTTGCTGCTGGATGAACCCTCCATGGGCTTAGCGCCCCTCTTGGTCCGGGAGATCTTCCGGGTGATCCAACGCATCAACCAGCAGGGCGCCGCCATCCTGCTGGTGGAGCAAAACGCCCACCTGGCCCTGGAAGTGGCGCATCGCGCCTATATCCTGGAGACGGGGGAGATTGCTTTGAGCGGGCCGGCCTCGGAACTGCGGCGCCACCCTAAGGTCCTGGCGGCCTACCTGGGAGGAGCTTAAGGGCAAGAAAATTGAGGGCAGTTTCTCATGAGCCTTTGGCCCATCCGTAAATTATGAAAAGGTGGTATTGGCTGGTAGCACAGCCTTTCCAGGCTGTGCAGGACTAACCTGCTACTTTGGCACAGGCTGGAAAGCCTGTGCCACCGATTTAAAGAACTTTTCGGAACAGGGCCGGAGGAATTTTTCATAATTTTTCATAAGAGATTCCCCCGCCCGCCCCTCACATGGGCGGTTTCCAAGCTAGCTGCCTTTATTTCTTCCGTGCCGTGATGTCCTGGATAAACCCTTCATAGTAGTTGATGGCGCCGGTTTCGTCCCGCACCGCCCGGGCATCCACTGATATCCAGAATTTGCTGCCGTCTTGCCGGTACACCTGGTATTCCTGTCCCCGGATGACTCCCGTCTCGGCCACCTGGCGCTTGAACTCTTCCCGTTGCTTCGGGTCCACAAAGACCTGGTGGCCCAGGTCCATGATCCCGGTGATCATCTCCTCCGGGGAATCATAGCCGTGCATCCGGGCCAGGGCCGGGTTGACGCTGAGCAAACGGCCATCGGGAGTGCTCTGGAAGATGCCGATCACCGCGTTTTCATAGATGCCGCGATATTTGGCTTCGGCCTCCTGCAAGGCCTGCTCCGTGAGCTTGTGTGCGGTGACATCCTGGATCATGGCCATCTTGGACATGGTGCCGTCGGGATGCCGGATAGGGGTGTTGACCACATAGTACCAGTGGTGGTCTTTGGGGCTTTGCACCTCCCAGCGCACCGTCTCTCCCCGGAAGACCCGGTCATTGACGCACCAGGGGCAGACCTCGTCCAGGTCATGGATCACCCGGTAGCATTTCTGGCCCAGGGGATAAGACCCGGTGCGCTCGATGAAGCGCTGGTTCATGAATTCCACTTCGAAGTTTTGCGAGCAGATATAGATGTGCCCATCAAAGCCTTCAATCATGGCTTCATACTGGGCCCACAAATCCCGCCAGGCCTCGGAGGAGCGGTGGGAACGAGATTCTGCCTGCTCTAACGTCGCCACCTGTTGGCGCAGCGCGACTAATTCCTTAATGAGGTCGGCTTTGTCCCGGTCTTCGTCTTTCATCTGCTAACTCACATAGGATAGGAATAACCTATCGGCATTTTCTTTCAATTTACTTAAAATTACAAGGTATTATAAAGTGCTTATCCCTGAGCTGCGGTGGGTAGGAATAACTAGACCGGCAGGCGAAGAGTCACCACGTGGTTTTTGCGGATGAGCCCGCCAGAGGAAGAACCCGCGGGTCAGCCGCCTGATAAGATTCTCGGCTTGATGATCCTTCCGGTCCTGGCTCGATAAGCCCACTCCAGGACAAAGCAGAAGGGAAGCAAGCCGATCATGGTGATGAGAGCCGGCTTGGAATTTTGGTAGATATAACAGCTCAGGACCCCCAGCATGATCAGGCAGGCGATCAGGGAGAGCCAGACAAGCCATCTTTTGGCGCCGGTGGCGGCGGTGATCCTCAGATGCGCCGCATTAACGCCGGCGTAGATCAGCAGGAAGGCGCCGCTGCCCATCATGGCTACCCCGGAGAGATCGAAAAAGAGGATGAACAGAATCACCAACCCCGAGGTGATCAAAAGGCCCTCGCTGCTCCGGTGCCAGACCTGCCGATCAAAAAACCGGGGCAGTTCCCCGTCCCGGGCAATTATATAACTGACGTTGGCGCCGCCGAACAGGGTGGCATTGATGGCCGAAGCCGTGGAAAACAGGGCGCCCACGGCCACCAGTTTGAACCCCCAATCTCCCAGGAAGGGTTTGGCCGCCTGAGCCAGGGCGTAGTCCTTGGCGGCCACGATGGCCGGCACGTCCAGGTTGCCGATGACCGCCAGGGATACAGCTAGGTAGATCAGGATGACGGTAACCACGCTGAGATACAGGGCCTGGGGCAGCAATTTCCGCGGGTTGGCCATGTCCTCCGCGGTATTGGCCACCAGCCCGAAACCTTCGTAGCCGATAAACAGAACCCCGGCCCCATAAAAAATCCCCTGCGCCGAAGGCATCAGGCTGGGGGAAAAATTATGGGATTGAATAAAGAACACCCCCGCACCGGCAAACAGCGCCAGGATAGCCAGCTTGACTGCGACAATGAAGGTTTCGGCCCGGCCCACCGTCCTGGCCCCGATGCAATTGACCAGGGTGAACAGCAAGACAATCCCCACTCCGATCCCCTTGGGAACCCAGGCCGGCGGCTGGGACGACAGGAATGTTAGGGCATAGCCCACAAACCCCTGGGCATAAAGGGCCAGGGCGATGACGTAGCCGACCCACATATAGAGATTGAGGCCGCCGCTGAGCACCCCGTCGCCG
>JAGVPN010000053.1 GCA_020052215.1 Syntrophobacterales bacterium | reverse complement strand
TGGTCCCCGGGCCGGTGGAGATCGCCCCATCCGGCATAGAGTCAGCAGAGGCTCTCGGAACTCCGCATCTTCTCGTCACCTCTTACGTCCTCCCTGATGCAATCGCATCGGCTGAGGCCGTAGGAACTCCGGAGATCATTCCTGGGCCGGTCGAGGTGGCGCCGGAAGGCTTAGCCGGCCAGGAGGGCTTCGGTGTTGCCACGGTGCTCCCGGGCCTGGTGGAGGTGGCGCCTACCGGGATCGTCTCCGGGGAGGCCGTAGGAACTCCGAAACTCGGCCTGTCCGTTGTACCGTCAGGGATTGCATCGGAAGAAGTTGTCGGCAGCCCCAGGTTCACCCTGTATGTGAAACCTGCCGGGATCGTCTCCGGGGAAGTTGCGGGCGCCCCCCGGCTCACTCTGTTTGTAAAGCCTGCTGGCATTGAATCCGAGGAAGCTGCCGGCGATCCCCAGGTAAATATAATCATTAAGCCGGAAGGAATAGCCTCATGCGAGACTTTCGGCACCTGCCGGATGGTCCCGGGCCCGGTAACCATTTTCCCATTTGCTATCGAGAACTCAGAGGTTTATGGCAGGGCCAGAGTCCGGCCCCCCCGAGAGCTGGCGGACCTGATCGTGCTTGAGGTCGTCCTCTTGCCTACCCTGGAATTTGCCGATGGCCTGGCAGAGGTTGACCTTGAAGTAGCCGCCCTGGCCACCTTGCAGTTCCATGATGGCCTGGAGGAGGTGGACCTTTATGAATCCCCTTTAAGGATGGTGGTCAATGGCTAAGATAGAAGTTTCTCAGGGAGAGGCCAAGGTCCTGCCGTTCCGCCTCAAGGATAAGAAAACGGGGCGCTGGCTTGATTTGACCGGAGCCACCTTTCTTCTTTGGGTGAAACGGTCCCCTGAGGACCTGGAGCCGGCTTTTTCCAAGGTGGATACGGATTTCGATAAGGCCGCCGTGGCAAGCGGCTATGTGACGGTGTTCCTGACGGCTTACGACACCTTCCGGCCACCGTGGACCTATAAAGCCGAGCTGCGGGTAACCAAGGTTGGGTCGCCTGTCCCCATAGAAAAATTGGCCTTTGACCTGGAGATTGTGCGAGCCATATCACCGAACGATTGGGTTTTAGAACCCTCGGGGATTGCCAGCCTTACAGCCTTTGGTAGCCCAACAATTTCACTTTAAAGGAGAAAGACGATGGCAACAAACGTGAACATCTATGTACCGAACCAGGGCGAGAAGGAGGCCTTGAGGGCTATCCTCAAAACGAAGGCTCTGGTCATGTTTCTCTACAAAAACGCCGTCATCGGTGAGGGTGCCACTCTTTTCGAGTCTCTGACCGAGTGGCCTGCTGACGGCGGGCGCGCTTATGCCCGGAAAGAGCTCTCCATTGACCTGGTGGAAGATGCCGTGGCAGCCGCCAAGTGGTTTCTCACCACGAACTCTCTGGGCCGGGCCGAGGGCCAGTACAACAATGCAGTCCTGTCCTGGGCCTTCAATGCCGTGGACGTGGCGGATGGGGCCTCGGTTTGTGGCGTGGGCGCCTTCTCCTGGATGCTGCCGTTTGATGGCGGCGCCATCGAGATCAAGGTGGGCGACAAGATCAAAGGGGCCACCTCTGGAGCTACCGGGATTGTCACCGGCGTATGCGTGACCTCTGGCGCCTGGGGGGCAGGCACCGCAGCCGGCGTCCTGGATATTATGACCAAGACCGGGACCTTCCAGGATGGGGAGAATATCACCATCGTTGGGGCCATCGCCACCGTGGACGTTGGGGCTGCCCCCGGGACCGGATACGCCGTGGGCGATATTTTCGGGATCACCCAGGCCGGGGCTGCCGGCGCCAAGCTGGTAGTTGCTATCATCGGCGGCGGCGGGGCCGTAACTGGTGTGGTGGTGGTGAATGGGGGTCATGATTTCACGGTGGCCAATGCGTTGCCCACGATGAAGCTGACCGGTGGCGGCGACAACGCCCTCACCATCAACATTTCCACCCTGGCCGCCACGGTCTATGCCGTGACCAACACCGCGGGCACCGCCGATGCTCATAAGCGCCTGATGGCAATCTGGCCCTTTTCCACTCCCCTGGCGATAGCTTCCGATGGCCAGGCCGCAACCTGGGATATGAAAATGGCCCTGGCAACCGGCACCTAAGAGGACGGCATGGCCGAAGAAGCTACCAAATTTCCAGGGACCGAACTCTCTCTGGTAGAAGTAGTTGAGAAGAGCTGGCGCCTGGATCATCCGAACTTTGGAGACGTTTGTAAAACCACCTTTGCCAAGGGGGTCATCAAGGATTTTAGCAAAATTCAGGATGACCCCATGAAGGTGAAGCCTCTGGTAAAGGTGGAGGTTGAGGGGGTGGGGGAGTCAGACTTCATCCCCATTTTTTTCCACCCGAAAGCACAGTATTGGGACGAAAAACAGCTTTGGGGTGATCCAGGAGAAGCTCTCGCTCAGGATATTGATAAGGACAATGGGTACTTCAAGCAATCCTGGATGAGTTTCCGGGGCGGCGATGAAGTGGCAGTTATGCTCAAGGAAGGTGTTCCGGTGGCCGTGGTGGGGTTCGCCGATGGCGTGCCTCGACTCGGGGAGGATATTTTAAAAGTAGACGTGGGCCAGGGGTTTTTCCTATGCGCCCAAACTCGTGAAAAGTATGACGCCGGAGAGTCGGGCCCGGATGGTGCGCCATTAAAACTTTTGAAAGAATGTGAGGTTATTGGGGCGGGCACAGAGTTAGTGGGCGAATATGATGCTGGAGGGCAAATAACAAACTTATGGGGGGGAGACTTTGGGTCTTACGAAGTGGAGCACCATGAAGCAGGTTGGATCATTTATATGCCTGTCCCTGCGTATGACTCTTTGGTTGTATATCAGAATGCCAGGAGAAGCACTTCATACGCAGATTCTCATGTTTCAACGTATAAGGACAAATATTACTATTTAGTTCCAATAGGTCCATTTCTATTTTGGATAAATGCGCGTAGGACAAGGACAGAAGTAAAGTACACCGAACGCACAGAATATGACAATAGCAAAAACCACCCATTTGGAAAGGAATGCACCTGTTTGACCTATGCAGATTTCAGGGGTTGGGGATTAAGCGAAGTTGATGTACCTCATCCTGAATGCTATGTCTGGGCAGA
>JAGVPN010000328.1 GCA_020052215.1 Syntrophobacterales bacterium | reverse complement strand
GGCCGGGACTGGCCCCTGACCCTGGCCGTCCCGGGGCTGCACATGCTCTACAACGCCCTGGCCGCCACCGCCGTGGGCCTCACCCTGGGCTTGACCCCCGAAGAGACCGCCGCCGCCCTCAGCCGGTTCCGCCCCATCCACCGGCGCTCCCAGGTGGAAACCCTGAGCTCCGGGGTGCACCTGTTCAATGATTGCTACAACGCCAATCCCGGCTCCATGGCCATGGCACTCGCGACCCTCATGGAACTCAGGGACCGCGGCCGGGCCGCCGCGGCCTTAGGCGACATGCTGGAACTGGGGGTTGGGGCCGCCGCCGATCACCGGGAACTGGGCCAACGGGCCGCCCGCCTGGGAGTGGACCTGCTCGTGGTTTATGGCAGCTTTCGCCAGGAGGTGGCCGACGGGGCCGCCGAAGCCGGCCTCAAGCCGGACCTCATCTTCCCGGTGGCGTCCCGGGCCGACGGCGCCCGGATCTTGCGGGAACTCCTGGTCCCCGGAGACTGGCTCCTGGTCAAAGGCTCTCGTAGTATGCACATGGAAGGGCTGATTGATCTTTTAGAATCATAGAAATGGTGGCACAGGCGTCTCGCCTGTGCATAACAAAACCGATTGATATTATTCAACTATTTGAAATGGCCTATAAGAAACTTACGGGAGAATAGGACCTAACGTGCTCTATCATCTGCTCTACCCATTAAAAACGGCCTTCGGCGCATTCAATGTCTTCCGGTACATCACCTTCCGGACCATTTTCGCCATTCTCACGGCCCTGATCATCTCCCTGGTGGTGGGGACCTGGTTCATCCGCAAACTCAAGGAAATGCAAATCGGCCAGTATATCCGGGAAGACGGCCCCCAGTCCCACCACGCCAAGACCGGCACCCCCACCATGGGGGGGCTGATGATCATTTTCGCCACCCTGACCGCCACCGTCCTGTGGGCCGATTTGACCAACGCCTATATCTGGCTTTTGGTCCTGGTGACCCTGGGCTTCGGCCTCATCGGTTTCTTCGACGACTATTTTAAGGTCATCAAAAAACACAACAAGGGGCTCAGCGGCCGGGCCAAGCTGGTGACCCAAACCCTGGTGGCCCTGGTGCCGGCCATCTGGCTCTACGTCAATCCGGGGTTCGACACCACCCTGACAATCCCCTTTTTCAAGCATATCCAGCCGGACCTGGGGTTCTTCTTCATCCCGTTTGCGGTCTTTGTCATCGTGGGGACCGCCAACGCCGTCAACCTCACCGACGGCCTGGACGGCCTGGCCATCGGCCCGGTGACCATCGCCGCGGCCTTCTACATGATCTTCTGTTACCTGGCGGGGAACATCAAAATTGCCGCGTATCTGCAAATCCCCTATGTCCGGGGGGTGGGGGAACTGTCCATCTACCTGGGGGCCCTGGCGGGGGCCGGGGTGGGCTTCCTCTGGTTTAACGCCTACCCGGCCCAGGTGTTCATGGGGGACGTGGGCGCCCTGGCCCTGGGCGGCGCCTTGGGCACCGTGGCCCTGGCCACCAAGCAGGAGATCCTTTTGTGTGTCGTGGGCGGCCTCTTTGTGGTGGAAGCCCTGTCCGTCATCATCCAGGTGAGCTTTTTTAAGGTGTCCAACGGCAAGCGCGTCTTTCGCATGGCGCCGCTGCACCATCACTTCGAACTCAAGGGGTGGCCCGAACCCAAGGTCATCGTGCGCTTTTGGATCATCGCCATCATTTTGGGGCTGGTGTCGTTGAGCGCGCTGAAACTGCGTTAGCGGAACAAATGTAGGGACGGACCTGCGTGTCCGCCCCCAAGGACGCACACATAGCTGCGCCCCTATAAAAAAGAGGGTGTATTTCTGTTGAATCGTATGGATTTTTCGGGAAAAAACATTCTAGTCGTCGGCCTGGCCCGGACCGGCGTGGCCCTGTGCCGTTTCCTGGACGGGCACGGGGCGAAGGTGACGGTCACCGACCAGGCGCCGCCTGCTGACCTGGCCGAGCCTCGCCGGGACATCCAGGACCTGGGAGTGACGGAAGACCTGGGCGTGGCCCAGCCCCGCTGGCAGGGCTATGACGTCATCGTCCTGTCCCCCGGGGTGCCGCCGGAACTCCCCTGGCTCATGGCGGCCCGGGCCGCGGGCCTGCCGGTGGTGGGCGAACTGGAAGTGGCCGCCCCCTTCATCCGGCGGCCGCTTCTGGCGGTGAGCGGCACCAACGGCAAGACCACCACCACCACCCTGCTGGGGGAGTTGCTCACCGCCTCGGGCAAAAAAACCCTGGTGGGCGGCAATATCGGCACCCCCGTGGTCGCCCTCCTGGCCCGGCAAGAGGAGGCGGACTTATTGGTGCTGGAGGTGAGCAGCTTCCAGTTGGACACCGCCTCGAACTTCCATCCCCAGGCCGCGGCACTCCTGAACCTCACCCCGGATCACCTGGACCGCTATGCCGATTATGACGCCTATCTCGCCTCCAAGGCCAGCCTGTTCCGGTGCCAGGGGGCCGGCGATCTTAAGGTCCTGAACGCCGACGACCCCGCGGTGGCGGGCCTTGACCGGGGTTTAAGCCGGGTCTATTACTTTTCCGCCACCCGGTCCCTGGCCACCGGGGCCTGGCTGAACCACGCCGCCCTCAAGGTCAGGCTGGAAGGCTGCCGGGAGGAAATTTTCCCCCTGGCGCACATCCGGCTCCAAGGGAAGCACAACCTGGAAAACATCATGGCGGCCCTGCTCCTGGCTCTGGACGCCGGGGCCGATCCCGAGGCCTGCCGGGAGGTGCTGGCGACTTTCCACGGCCTGCCCCACCGCCTGGAGTTCGTGGCCGACCTGGGCGGGGTGTCCTTCTACGATGACTCCAAGGGCACCAACGTGGGCGCGGTGGCCACCTCCCTGGCCCACTTTGACCGGCCGGTGATCCTCATCGCCGGCGGCCGGGACAAGGACAGCGACTTTTCCCTCTTGAACGACCTCATTGCCGCCCGGGTCAAGGCCCTGGTGCTGATCGGGGAAACCCGGGAGCGCCTGGCCCAGGTGTGGCGGGGGCTCGCCCCGGCCTACCTGGCGGACGACATGGCCGCGGCCGTGGCCCGGGCCTGGGAATTGTCCCGCCCCGGGGAGGTGGTGCTCCTTTCTCCCGCCTGCGCCAGCTTTGACATGTACCGGGACTATGCCCACCGCGGCCAAACCTTTCAAAATCTGGTGAGGGATCTCTCCCATGAAAAATGAGACCAAGGTTCAGGCAGCCACACCGGTCCATTATGACCAGACTCTCCAGATCACGGCCTGCTCCCTGCTGGCCCTGGGGATGGCCATGATCTTCATCTCCAGCACCCTCATGGCCCAATCCCAGTACAACGACGCCTACTATTTCATCAAGCGCCAGGGGGTCTATGCCTTCCTGGGCCTGGGGGCCCTCTTCCTGGGGCGCTGCATCAACTACCACAACTACAAGCGCTGGGTCTACCACATCCTCCTGCTCTCCCTCATTTCCCTGGTCCTGGTCTTTGTCCCGGGCATCGGCGGCAAGGTCCGGGGCGCGGCCCGCTGGCTGCGCCTGGGACCCCTGACCCTCCAGCCGTCGGAGTTCGCCAAGCTGGCCGTGGTCATGTTCCTGGCCTATTCCCTGTCGCGGAAGCAGGAGAAGATGAAGTATTTCGCCATCGGCTTTTTGCCCCACATGCTGGTGGCCGGCCTTTTTATCGCCCTGATCCTCAAGGAACCGGATTTTGGCACCTCCGTCACCCTGGGGGCCATCGTCTTCACCATGCTCTTTGTAGGCGGTACCCGGGTCACCCACATCCTCCTGTGCCTGGGCGCCTGTATCCCCCTGGGCGTCTTGATGGTGCTCCGGGACCCCAAGAAGTTCGCCCGGGTCCTGTCGTTCATGGACCCCTGGAAACATGGCCAGGACGTGGGCTACCAACTCAAACAGGCCTTGCTGGCCATCGGCTCCGGGGGGCTGTGGGGCCTGGGTCCCGGGCAGAGCCGGGCCAAGCTCTTTTACCTGCCGGATTGCCACACCGACTTCATCCTGGCCATCTTCAGCGAAGAACTGGGCTTCCTGGGGGTCATGCTGGTGATGGCCCTGTTCACCATCATCATCTGCCGGGGCTTTCGCCTGAGCCTCAAGGCCCCGGACAGCTTCGGCTCGTATCTGGCCCTGGGGCTGACGCTGATGATCGGCCTGCCGGCCCTCATCAACATGGGCGTGGTGAGCGGCATCCTGCCCACCAAGGGCCTGTCCCTGCCCTTCCTCAGCTATGGTGGCTCGGGGCTACTGGTCAATCTGCTGGCCGTGGGCATCCTGTTGAATATCAGCAGCCAGGTCAAGTTCCCCTTGGGGCCGCCGTCCAAAGCCCCCAAACCGCCGGTTGAGGCGGAAAAGAACCGGACTGGGGCTTAGCTGGCGGTCCTGAAAAGTTTTCCGTTTTCCGTTTTCTGTGTAAAAGCCGGCCCAGATCTTGGACTCCGAAAAGGTAAACGTAGGGCGGGCACTGCCCGCCATGATGACTGTTTTGAAAAGTTACCGTGGGGCGGTTCGCGAACCGCCCCTACAACGGGTTTTCATGGTTTATGGGTGGGCCAACGGCCATCGGGGGGTAGAGGATGAGGGACCCCAGAGAGCTCAGGGTGGTAATCGCCGCGGGCGGCACCGGCGGGCACCTGTTCCCTGGCATCGCCGTGGCCCGGGAGTTTGTAGCGCGCCACCAGGCCGCGGTCACCTTCCTCACCACCCCCAAGGCGGTCACCACCCAAATCCTGGAAGGCTACGGCTTTGCCTGGGAGGCCGTCTCCGCCCGGGCCTTAAAAGGCGAGGGCCTGCTGAGCCGGGGCCGCACCCTGCTGGGGGTGCCTGGGGCTGTGCTTTCTGCCCGGGCCCGGCTAAAGAAACTCAACCCCCACCTGGTCCTGGGTATGGGGGGCCATGCCTCCGGACCCGCGGGCGTGGCGGCCTGGCTTTTGGGGATTCCCCTGGCGCTCCACGAACAGAATGCCATTCCCGGGGCCACCAACCGCTATCTGTCCCGGCTGGCCGCCAAAATCTTCGTGTCTTTTCCCGCCAGCCAGGATTTTTTTCCCCGGGGGCGCGGCATCTGGACCGGCAACCCCATCCGGCCGGAGTTTTTCGAGCCCGCCCCGCCCCGGGCTGACTCGCCCTTCACGGTCATGATTACCGGCGGCAGCCAGGGGGCTCATGATCTCAATATGGCGGTGCTGGCGGGACTGCCGTTGCTGGCGGGGTTAGAAGACCGCCTGGCCTTTCTCCACCTCACCGGCGACACCGACCGGGAGGCGGTGGCCGCGGAGTACCGGGAACACGGCTTTACCAATGAGGTAGCGGCCTTCAGCCAGGAGATGCCAGCATTGATGCGCCGGGCGCATCTCCTGGTCTGCCGGGCCGGGGCCTCCACCCTGGCGGAACTCGCCGCAGCGGGCCGGGCCGCCATTCTGGTGCCCTACCCTTTCGCGGCCAACAACCATCAGGAGTTCAACGCCCGGTTCCTGGTGGCGGCCGGGGCTGCCGAGATAATTTTAAATAAAGATTTTACCGGCGAGGCTTTCGCTGGTAAGATAAACCAGTTCCGCACCGCACCTGAACACTTGGCTAACCTGGAAGCCGCCAGCCGCCAACTGGCGAAACCGGAGGCGGCAAGAGAGATTGTGGAGGGGTGTGTGGAGTTGATCCGAGCCGGCTAATCTTGGAATCATTCATGTAGGGCGGGCATTGCCCGCCGGCATTTACCTTGATATGCGAACATGCCTCGTTATAAAAGAACACAACAACCTGGAGGGACCTTCTTCTTTACGGTGGTGACGCATCGCCGCCGAAAACTTTTCTACGACATTAATAATCGAATGACCTTGAAAAAGGCCATTATGGAGGTGCAATCAACCTATCCGTTTAACATCGACGCCTGGGTATTATTGCCGGAACATCTCCACTGTATATGGACGTTGCCGGAAGGAGATACAGATTTTTCCAAACGCTGGGGGCTAATCAAGGTAAAATTCTCCAAGGAATTGGGCCATCCGGCCACACCGGTCTGGCAAAACCGTTTTTGGGAGCATCTGATCCGTGACGACCGGGATTTGCAGACGCACCTGGATTATATCCATTATAATCCCGTGAAACACGGTCTAGTCCCGAGTCCGGGAGATTGACCTTCTTCCACCTTTCATCGTTATGTGCAGGAAGGGTTATATCCGGAAAATTGGGGCGAAGGGGTTTCTTTTCAATCGACTGATAAATTCGGCGAATGAAAAGATGGCGGGCAGTGCCCGCCCTACATTGACTTTCATTGTTATATGGAGAAAGGATTGTATCCGGCAAATTGGGGCGAAGGGGTTTGTTTCGATTCGAATGATATTTTCGGCGAATGAAAAAACGGCGGGCAGTGCCCGCCCTACAGGACTATTATTACCGAAAAGTTATTAAAGAAGGCCGACATGAATAATGCTGGAAAAATATTTATTATTTCATTTGCCGTTATTTGTGGTTCCATTGGAATTTATTATTCTTATGAGTTGGGAATACGTCCATTAATTGAATCAGCCACGAAACCTCAACCTACAATGCAACCAAAGGGGAATATTGCAGATTCTCAAAAACCGGCAGAATGGTATAGAGTCGGGGAGTGGTCAGAGAAAGGTCCTAAAAATACGGAGACATTCCATATCCCATCACATGAGTGGATGATTCAATGGTCCACAAGCCCCCTCAAGTCTATGTTTGGTATAGGTGTTTTTCAGATTTTTGTTCATAAATCTGATGGAACTTTGGTCGGCGTTGCTGCAAATGTTACGGGGAAAGATAACGACCGGACGATAATGCGTGGTGCCGGTGATTACTATCTCTCCATTAACTCAACTCAGGCCTACGGTATGGGTGTTTTAGCAAAACGTTAGTAGTAGAATGTAGGGCGGGCACTGCCCGCCATCACAATATCGTCAATCTATATGACTATTCAAAACAACATAATGGAATTGAACAATAAAACCACCTACCACTTCATCGGCGTCGGCGGCATTGGGATGAGCGGCCTGGCGGAGCTGTTGGTGCGACAGGGGCATCGGGTGAGTGGGTCCGATCTGGCCGCGGGGGATATCACCCGGCGGCTGGCGGGGCTGGGGGTGCGCGTCCATCTGGGGCACCGGGCCGAAAACCTGGGGGACGCCGACGTGGTGGTCCATTCCACCGCGGTCAAAGAAGACAACCCGGAACTCGCCGCGGCCCGGGGCCGGGGGCTTAAGGTGCTGCGCCGGGGGGAGATGTTAGCCGAGCTGATGAAAAATCATACCCAGGTGGCGGTCACCGGCATGCACGGCAAGACCTCCACCACCGCCATGACCGCGGCGGTGCTCCGGGCCGGAGGCCTCGACCCCACGTTGGTGGTAGGCTCGGTGTGGGACGGGGTGGGGTCCAACGCCGTCCTGGGCCGGGGCGAGGTTTTCGTGGCCGAGTCCGACGAGTCCGACGGCTCCTTTGCGCTGCTCTCCCCCGAGATCACCATCATCACCAACCTGGACCGGGAGCACCTGGACTACTACCGGGACCTGGCCCACGTCCAAGAGATGTTTGCCGCGTATCTGCAGCGGCTGCCGAAGGGGGCCAGGGTCATCGCCTGCGCCGACGACCCGAACCTGGCCCCGGTGCTGCGAGAGTGCTCCCATGAGCTAATCACCTACAGCCTGAAGCCGGGGAAAGCCGATTTTTACGCCACCGACCTGACCCCCCAGGGGTTGGGCTATCGCTTCCGCCTGTGGCGCCGGGGAGAGGCCTTGGGGACCGTCACCCTGCCCCTGGCTGGGTCGCATTACGTTTTGAACGCCATGGCCGCCTGCGCGGTGGGGAGCCTCCTGGGCCTGGAGTTCCCGGCCTGGCAGCAGGGGCTGAAAAATCTGGGCCAGATCCACCGCCGCTGCCAGGTCAAAGGCGAGGCCCGGGGCATCCTGGTGATGGACGATTACGGCCACCACCCCGCGGAGATCCGCGCCACCTTGACCGGCCTGGCCCAGGCCTTTCCCCACCGCCGCCTGGTGGTGGCCTTCCAGCCGCACCGCTACAGCCGCACCCGGGCCCTGCTGCCGGAATTTTTCCCCGTGTTCCATCAGGCCCAGATGGTCTTCATCACCGAGATCTACGGCGCCGGCGAGCCCCGCCCCAATGGTCTCTCCGGGCGGGCCGTGTACGAAGGCGTCCGTAGCGCCGGCCACCCCGGGGTGCATTTTATTGAAGAAAATGCCGAGAAAGCCGATTATATCCTCGACCACCTCAACGCCGGCGACCTGGTCCTCACCCTGGGGGCCGGGGATATCTGGAAGACCGGCGAAGAACTGCTGGCCCGCCTGCAACACCAGGCGGCGCCTCAGAAAGCGAGGCGCGCATGAAGAAAAAAACTGCGCCGCGGCCCTCCCGCCTCGTCCCCCAGCAGCCGGCGCCCAAGCCCCGGCTCTTTTCCCCGCGGCCGAAGAGCAAAACCCGGATAATCCCCCGGGGGCGCCCCCAAAACAGTTACCGCCGCAACCGTTTCAAGGGAGAGTCCCGGAAAACCTGGCTCCGGGGCCTGGCCTGGCTCTTCGGGTTGTTGACCCTGGCCGGTCTCTGCCTGGGTTTGGTGGTGCTCTACCATCAACTCTTGACCTCCTCCCTGTTTTGCATTAAAGATATCAACAATATCGAGATCGAGGGGGCCAAGCGTCTGTCCCGCAGCCTGGTGCTGGAACAGTCCAAGGTGGGTCCTGGCGCCAGCCTCCTGGCTATCCGGCCGGGCCAGGTAGAGCGCGCCCTGATGGCCCACCCCTGGATCGCCAAGGCCGAGGTGTCCAGGAAGTGGCCCCACAGCCTCCTACTCAAGATTCAGGAACGGGACCCGGTGGCCCTGGTGCAGTTTGGCGAAGAGTTGCTGTATATGGATCGCCAGGGGATGATCTTCAAACCACTGTCCCCCGGAGATCCCCATAATTTTCCCGTCATTACAGGTTTGACCCCGGGACAGTTCCGGCATCCGGCCGGGAACTTGCCCCAGGTGGTGACCCAGGCCTTCCAATTGATGGACGTGCTGAAAACCACCCCGCCCCCGCTTAATCTGGAGAATATCTCCGAGATTCACGTTGACCTGGAGCGGGGATTCACCCTTTATGCCAACGGCGTGGGGGTCGGCCTGGACCTCGGTCTCCAGGAGTATTCGGAGAAATTGCAAAAATTTGCCCAATTGTGGCCCGTGTTAGTGCAAAAGGGATTATTGACCAAAGTTGGCCGCATCAACCTCAACTATCCCCGCCGGGCGCTAGTCACCCTGAAGGGGATGGAAGCAAACCCATAGGATAGAATCGTGCCTCAAGATCTCATCGTCGGTTTGGACATCGGCACCACCAAGATTTGCGCCGTGGTGGGCGAAGTGCGGGACCAGCAGTTGGACATCGTGGGCCTGGGCTCGGCCCCCACCGGTGGCGGGTTGCGCAAAGGGGTGGTGGTAAATATTGAAAACACCGTGAAAGCTATCCGTCGGGCCGTGGAAGAAGCTGAAACCATGGCCGGCTGCGAAATCCGCTCGGTGTACGCCGGGGTCGGCGGCGGCCAGACCAAGGTCATCCACAGCCAGGGCATCATCGCCATCAAGGAGCGCGAGGTGACCCCGGCGGACATGGACCGGGTCATCGAGACCGCCCGCACCGTGGCCATTCCCTCCGACCGGGAAGTCATCCATACCCTGGTGCAGGAATTCTTGATCGACGGCCAGGACGGCATCAAGGACCCGGTGGGCATCCACGGGGTGCGCCTGGAGTGCAAGGTCCACATCGTCACCGGGGCCGTCCCGGCGCTCAATAATATTCTCCGGTGCGCCAACAAAGCCGGCCTGGAAGTGAACGGCATCGTCCTGCAAAGCCTGGCCGCGGGGGAAGCGGTCCTCACCGACGAAGAGAAGGAAATGGGCGTGGCCCTCATCGACTTCGGCGGCGGGGTCACGAACCTGGCCATCTTTGCCGAAAACGCCCTGCGGCACAACTTCGTCCTGCCGGTGGGCGGCAACAACCTGACCAACGACATTGCCGTGGGGCTGCCCACCTCCCTGACTCATGCCGAAGAACTCAAGAGACATTACGGCGCCTGTCTCAATGCCTTGACCGACCCGGATGAACTCATCGAGGTGGCGGGCCTCACCGGCCGGGAGACCCAGACCATGCCCCGCAGCCGCCTGGCGGATATCATTCACATGCGGGTGGCGGAAATTTTGAATCTGCTGGGCAAAGAGGTCCAACGGGCCCGGTTCAGCCATCCCCTCCACTCCGGCGCGGTGCTGGTGGGCGGCACGGCCCTGGTGGACGGCCTGGTGGAGTTGGCCAGCGAAACCTTTAACATGCACACCCGGATCGGCTATCCCATGGGGGTCAGCGGCCTCATCGACGTGATCCACGACCCGTCCTACGCCACCGCGGTGGGACTGGCCCTCTACGGTTTCCGGGGTCAACAAAAATCCCAGGGCGGCTCCCGCGGTTGGTCCGGCAGCGGCGGCGGCCGGCGGCCCTCCGGCGGGGGCTTCTTTTCCAAACTCAAAAAATGGTTTCGCGAAGTGGTATGATTGATTAAAACGTGCTATGATGGTCCCAAGGGGGTCCTCCATGAAGATACAATTAGTCCCCAACGAATTGTCGGCTAAGATCAAGGTCTTAGGAGTCGGCGGCGCCGGCGGCAACGCCATCAATGACATGATCGCCTCCCATATGGTGGGCGTCGATTTCATCGCCGCCAACACCGATGCCCAGGCCCTGGAGCGGAGTGTGGCCCCGGTCAAGATCCAGTTGGGTCCCAATGTGACCCGGGGGTTGGGGGCCGGCGGCGATCCCGAAGTGGGCCGGAACGCCGCCCTGGAAGAGGCCGAGCACCTCAAGCAGGTCCTCCAGGGGGCCGACATGGTGTTCATCGCCGCGGGCATGGGCGGCGGCACCGGTACCGGCGGGGCCCCGGTGGTGGCCGAACTCAGCCGGGAATTGGGGGCCCTGACCGTGGCCGTGGTGAGCAAGCCCTTTGAATTCGAAGGCAAGATGAAGCGCCGCCTCGCGGACAACGGCATCGAGGAGCTCCGCAAGGTGGTGGACACCATCATCACCATCCCCAACGACCGCCTCTTCTCCCTGAGCTCCAAGAACTCCCGGATCAAAGACGTCTTTGGCATGGCCAATGAAGTCCTGGGCTTTGCCGTGCGGGGAATTTCCGACCTCATCATGGTACCCGGCTTTATCAACGTGGATTTTGCCGATGTGCGCACGGTCATGAAAGAACGGGGCATGGCCCTCATGGGCACCGGCATCGCCGCCGGCGGCAACCGGGCCGCCGACGCCGCGCACAAGGCCATCTCCAGCCCCCTCCTGGAAGACATCTCCATCCGCGGCGCCCGAGGCATCCTCATCAACATCACCTCCGCCCCCGACATCTCCATGGAAGAATTGAAAGAGATCTGCGGCATCGTCCAGGAAGAAGCCCACGAAGAGGCCATCATCAAGTGGGGCCTGGTCTGGGACGAAGGCCTGGCCGAAGAGATCCGGGTGACGGTCATCGCCACCGGCATCGGCAAGCGCCTGGAAGCGGAACGGGCCGCCTGGTCCCAGGCTTTGGCGGCGGGCACCCCGCCGGAGGACCTGGAGATTCCCACGATTTTAAGGACCGAACAGTCTCCCGCCCGGGGCGCCGAAGCCGCCAAAAACGGCGTTAAGAAACCCTTGGGGGTGGTGCAATCCAAGAAATTCATCGTCCACCCCGATCTGGCCTACGAGGAAAACGAACTGGACACCCCGCCGTTCCTGCGCAAGGCGGATTAAAGTCGGGTTTTAGGTTCCGGATTTTGGGTTTTATATGGGGGCGTGAATTATCACGCCCCGACTTTTTCAGGGGGACGTATTCCACTTCGTTCCCGAGCAGGAGCTTGGGAACCATAAAAAATTAAAGGGAACGTAGGGGCGGGTTTGAAACCCGCCCCTACAGCCATGTAGGGCGGGCATTGCCCGCCGTATCCTCACCTCCTTAACCCGACTTCCATGTCAGCTAAAATCAAGGCCCGTCTGAAAGAACTCCTGTCCCAAGAACAGGGCGCGGTGGTGCGCGAGTGGGGCGCCCGGTTTCCCGTGGCCCTGGTCTATCCCCAGGTCTATGCCGTGGGCATGGGCAACCTGGGCTTCCAGGCCATCTATCACCTCCTCAACGCCCACCCGGGTTTTGTCTGCGAACGGGCCTTTTTGCCCACCCCGGAGGAGGCCGACGAACACCGCCGCACCCGCACCCCCACCCTTACCCTGGAGTCCCAGCGGCCCCTGAAGGATTTTGCCGCGGTGGCCTTCTCCATCTCCTTTGAGGCCGACTACCCATACGTGCTGGACCTCCTGGCCGGGGCGGGCATCCCTTTAAGAGCGGAGGACCGCGGCCCCGGGGACCCCCTGGTCCTGGCCGGCGGGGTGGCCACCTTTCTTAACCCCGAGCCGTTGTCTCCCTTCATGGACGCCTTTTTTTTAGGGGAGGGCGAGGCCGGCGCGATCCCCTTCTTCGAGTTTTTCGCCGCCAACGCCCCCGCTGCGGACCGGGCCGCCCTGCTTCAGGACCTGGCCGGGAGCGTCCCCGGCGCTTACGTGCCCGCGGGTTATACGCCCCGCTATAACCCCGACGGGACCCTTGCCGCCTTTGAGCCCGGCCCGGGCTTTCCCGCCCGGGTAACGGCCCCCCACCTGCCGGAGCTGGCCCCCTACCCTACCCACAGCCGCCTCTTGGCCCCCTTAAGCGAGTGGGGCGAGATGTTTTTAGTGGAGACCGGCCGGGGCTGCTCCCGGGGCTGCCGCTTCTGCGCCGCCGGGTTTGTCTACCGCCCGCCCCGGGAGCGCGACCTTTCTGACCTGTGGACCCAGGCCGAGCCGGGAATCATGGCCAAGCGCAAGATCGGCCTGGTGGGCGCCGCGGTCAGCGACCACCCCGCCATCCGCGACCTCTGCCGGAAAATCCTGGCCGCGGGGGGTAACCTGGGCATCAGTTCGCTAAGGGCCGACTCCGCCGACGCCGAGCTCTTGCAACTCCTGGCCCAAGGCGGGGTGCGCAGCGTCGCCCTGGCCCCGGAGGCCGGCAGCGACCGCCTGCGCCGGGTCATCAACAAGGGCCTCACCCGGGACGACCTGGCGAAGGCCGCGGTGGACGTCAGCCGAGCCGGTATCCGCCAGCTCCGGCTTTACTTCATGGTGGGCCTGCCCACCGAGACCCTGGACGACGTAGCCGAAATCCCCCGCCTGGCGAAATTCCTGGAACACTCCGTCATCAAGGAAAGCCTGGGCAAGAAACACCTGGGCCTCATCACCCTGAGCCTGTCGTCCTTCGTGCCCAAGCCCTTCACCCCCTTCCAGTGGACGCCGTTTGTGGCAGTGGCGGAGCTGAAAAAGCGCCTGAAGCTGGTGGCCCGGGAGTTTCACGGGGTCAAGGCGGTGCGGGTCCACACCGACCTCCCCAAGTGGGCCTACGTCCAGACCCTGCTGGCCCGGGGCGACCGCCGGGTGGCCGACATCCTGGCGGCAGCGCATAAGCATGGCTGGACCCGGGCCTTGACCGAAAACCCCATCAACCCGGACTTTTTCACGTTAAGAGAACGCCGGGCCGGCGAACTTTTCCCCTGGGACTTTATCGACCACGGCCTGAACAAGGCGTATCTCTGGGAAGAATACCAGCGGGCCTTAGAAGGCAAGGAAACCCCGCCCTGCCGGCCGGAAGTTTGTACGAGATGTGGGGTGTGCCCCGGGGAAGGGAAAGATTGACTTGTGAGGCGGGGGCCAGGGACAAAAGCCCCTACGCTTACGAAAAACTCCCCCACACCCCTCCCCCAACCCCATAATACCGTTTTCGGTTTTCAGTTTTCGGTTAAAAGACTTTTAATTATCCATAAGTTAACAAATTGGTTTGTTGCAGCAGAAACCGAATTTGGTATAAATTGGTGGCACCGGCGTCCCGCCTGTGCTTTGGGTGATGATCATATCGCTTAAGTTGAGGTTTTCATGAAATTCCTGCACTGGAAAATCCAGCTGGGCCTGGCCCTCATCGGCGCCTCGGCGAGGCTTTATGCCCTTAATACCAAGTTGCCGTCAAACAAGTGATATAGCAGTTGCCAAAAGTTTTTTCCGTTATGGGAAGCTTTGTAATCCCCCCTGCCCCCCTTTACAAAAGGGGGGGAACTACAAGGAATTGTTGTTAAAGTCCCCCTTTGAAAAAGGGGGATTTAAGAACCTCCAAGCGGAAGGAATTTATGGCAAACGCGATAATCCGAATTGTAGGGGCGGTGCGCTCACCGCCCCTACGGGGGTTGCGACCATAAAGACAGAATTACCTCTATGACGGCAACTTGGTATTACACCACCTTCACCCCCAGGGCTTGCTCCATCTCTTGCAGGGCGGCGCCGTGGGTCTCGGGGTCCGAGTCCGCCACCCCCTGGCGATAGACCAGACCCGGCAGCTTTCGGCCGAAGAGGTCCCGGACGGTCGAAAGGACACAGATGGAGGTCAGCACCCCCACCAGGTGCACTTCTTCCACCTGCGCCTGTTTGAGGATGTCATCCAAGTTGGTGTCATCAAAAGCGCTGTGCCGGGTCTTTTCCACCCGGTAGTCGCCGGGCGCCGGGGTCAGCTCGGGGATGACCCCGGCCCCCCAGCTCCCTTTAACCGCGTGAGCGGGAAAGGAGCGGAATTCCGGGTCATCGGCGGCGTGAGCGTCACAGACAAAGATCACCACTCGCCCCCGAGCCCGGAACTCGGCGATCTTCTGGGCCACAAAGGGGATGATCTCCCGGGCCTGGGCCCCCACATACAGGGAGCCCCCAGGGTCCAGGAAATCATTGAGCATGTCGATCACGATCAACGCCTTTTTGCCCATATGCACCCCCACCAATTGAACGTCAAACATAGAGTATTGAACTGACAAATATTAGCGGGGAAAATTTGGTAGCCGCAGGCTTTAGCCTGCGCCTGCACAGGCGAGACGCCTGTGCCACCGAGAAAATGCCCACGCCGCAGTCTCTCCGTTTG